>WUQV01000001.1 GCA_009889585.1 Candidatus Bathyarchaeota archaeon
ATCAGCTGAATTGCTTGAGAAGTTCATTAAGTCAGATTTGGGATGCGTTGTCGTGAAGGAAATTAATGAACAACAATACGATGGCTACGTGTACGACTTATGTGGATGCGTTAACGAGGCCTTTTTTGGAGGAAGCTCGCCCATCCTCCTGCACAACAGCAAGCACGGCCCAATAAGCCTTATCGAGCCTAAGTTCCCAGTCGTTTTCATTTGTCCGCCCGATGAGACGAGGAAGGCTTTGATGGGGAACATCATGGAGATGAAGGCTAGAGGGGCCTCGATTATTGCGATAGTCGAAGAAGGTGATGAAAGGATGAAGCAATTAGCGGACGATTACGTTGAGGTTCCAAGGGGTACGCCAGATGTATTATCGCCTATTCCTTACGTCGTGCCGTTGCAATTATTAGCTTATTGCATGGCCGTCGAACGCGGTTGCGATCCAGATAGGCCGAGGAGCTTGGCTAAGTCCGTGACGGTCAAGTGAGATGCCCTCCTGCTAGAGTAGATCGGTTAAGTCGACAGAGCTTAAACCCTTTCCACGAAGAGGCCTAAGCGCTTAAGCGATGAGATGATCCGTTGCCTATGATTCCCTTCGATGCCCTTCCAATCTAAAACCGCGACTTCGACTTTTCCTAGGGTTCTCTCGACGCATTGTTTCAACATATCTTCATCCACGCGTGGAATAACGTACTTCGGTATGATGTGTCCGAACGCCAAGCCCCTGCTTAACGCCACCTTCGTGAACTTCTCGTTGTAATGCGGGCCTCCAACCCCGAGGGCCGCTGAGTAATCGTAGCTCTTGCCAGCTGCCGTAATCGCCGCCATAGCCGCGTGGGCCACCGCCTCCGCCGCCCTCAAATCCTCCCATTGAGCCTTTGAGCCGCCGAGCTCGATGAACATCGTCGGCACGTCAAGGGATGGGCCGTGATGAGTGCACTCATAGGATACCTCGTACCCTAAGCTTCGCTCCTCGTTTAAGCGGAAAAGCTCCCTTAAGGCATCCCTCATGGAGGCCGCTGGCGCCATCGAGACCTTACGAGGCTTCCCTCCGAGGGTTGCCTCCTCCGTTAGGTTGCCAGGCGCGTGAACAGATAAAGTCGGGATGCCTTTCTCGCTCGTATGACGAGAGGCGCAGATCAATAGCTCAATCTCGAGGCGGTTAACGATCGAATCTACGTTTACGAGATCCTCGTTCGTAAAAGCAAGCTTAACCTCTCGTTCTTGAGCTTCGCTTACGTAGACGGGGTTGTAATCGATATCCTCCAAGGTCTTTTTAAAGCCGAATAAGTCGATGAGCTTCCTCGCTATATTCATGCTGGCGACATCCCTTTTGGAGGCTAATATTAGGATCATGTCCACCCCTTCGATAAGCCCGATTAATCGAATAAGCTTTAAAGGCTGAGCGCCTTCAACAAAACGTGCGTGCGCTCATGCGGCCTAAGCACATGTTGAACTTCAAGAACTGGAGCGGCGATGAACTCTTACGATTGATCGACCTATCGATGGAGGTAAAAAGGAATCCAAAGCCCCTTTGTAAGGCTTTGGATGGCAAATCCTTAGCCATGATCTTTCAAAAAACCTCGACTAGGACGAGGACGTCGTTCGAAGTGGCTATGACCCAATTGGGAGGACATGCTATTTACATGGATTGGAAGACGACTCAATTCGTTTTAGCGGATATAAGGGATGAAGTACGCTATTTATCGAGGAATGTGGATTGCATAATGGCAAGGCTATTAAGGCATTTAGACCTTAAGTTAATGGCTGAATCTTCTTTAGCGCCAGTTATTAATGGTTGTGATGAAAAGTATCATCCAAGTCAAGTTATAGCTGACTTAATGACGATGAAGGAGAAGAAAGGCTACCTTGAGGGCTTAAGGGTCGTTTACATTGGAGTTCATAATAATGTTTGTAACTCTCTTATAGAGGGATGTACGAAAGTAGGTGTGGAGATAACGATTGTAACGCCGATAATACACGAGCTAGCATGGGATGAAGAGCTTATCGAAGAAGCTAAGAGAACTGGCTTGTATAAAATGACGCTTAATGCTAAAGAGGCTGTGAAGGAAGCTGATTTCGTTTATACGGATACATGGGTAGATATGGAATTATTCCTCGATCCAGCTTTTAAAGAGGAAAAGGAACGTAGGGTTAAGTTGATGATGCCTTATCAAGTTAATGAGGCTTTATTAGAGGGGAGCAAGGCCCTTGTTATGCATGATATGCCGATTCATAGAGGCTATGAGATTAGCGATGATGTCGTCGATGGTAAAAGATCTATCATCTATGAACAAAGCGAGAATAGATTATATGCAGCAAAGGCTATACTCTTAACGTTAATAAAATAGAGTTCCGCTGGCTCTTTAGACTAGGAGTTAAGCCATGAATAAGCGATTTTGACCCTTCACTTTGGTCTTAAGGAAAAGCCTGAGTTTCAAGAGCCATCGGAACAAGCGGAGGCCTTGCCCTTAGAACACGCTCCCTTTTTTCTGCGAGTATTGAGTCGTGTTTTGCTAACTCGCCTAAGCTTTTAATTACCTTCGCAAGGTCGGGTGCTCCACTTTTACATAACTCGCTTTTCAACGTTTCCAAGGCCTTTACTCCCTCTTCAATTGCATTGCTGAAATCGGCCTCGTAATCTTTCCTCACTTCTTCGGGAAGCAGCGGTGTAACTATTAATGGATAAAATGATGTGATTTCGACTCCAAAATTTCCTATAGGATAGTGCACTGCATAGAAAATTTCATTTTTAGTAGCATCCGCTATTATCTTAAGACATGAAGCCAATCGCATAGTTGCCATACCGTTTCTTTTCTTCAACGATTCTATGGATTCATCAAATATTTTGCTAGATCCTCTTTCGTTAGAATTTCACTCAACTTTTACCTCTCCATATATTTCGTATATGATAAGGGAGTTGTCGCCTTTGGCACTTTAGCGCTTAAGATAAAGTACATACGACGTATGTATTCCTCAAGGCTCTTTATCCGCTTAAACTCTTCCTCTATACTTCGTCTATCCCCCTCAGAGATTTCGCCCCTCAGCCTATCTTCAAGGGCTCCTCTAGCAAGTATGACTTCTAAAGCTAGGTTGGCTAGCGCCCTTAAGTCCATGGCGGCATACCGAGCTTCTCTAGTTCTTTGTTCTAAATACCTCACTCTCTCCATACTCATAGCTTTTCACTTCTCCTTTTTGAGGCTTTCTCAACATAATCCCTAATAAGCTCTTCTATGATCTCGTTCTTCTTTCGATAACCTCTCTCCTGTATGACGAGGATGCTAAAGCGCCTCCATAGATCTTCATTTATGTTAATGGTGGTCTTTACGGTTTTCATGTTTGAGTCCTTTTGATATAGGTGTCCACCCTTATAAACGTTTTCCCTTCCAAACAGCAACCCTTATATAAGGAGATATGTCGTAGATGATAGATGACCTTGGGAAGCTGAGGAGCCTGACGATCTTGGCCATGGAAAACTGGGTTGAGCGTACAGGCGCCTTTGCTTACCGAGTCCGGTCGGCCATGGAACAGATGATATTTCCTTAATAGAAAGGATCAGAGCGAATTCTGCGGACAAGCCATCGGCTGTACGTCGATGGCAGGGGTTGCTTGACGTAACCTGAACTCGTGGATGGCCCTGAGGTGAATCTAGAGCCTCCCTGATTAAGCAAGAGGGTGTCAACAAAGGCTGTTAATCACTTCTATTCTCCTGCTTAGGTCGTTACTATGCGCCTTTCATCCAGCTCAGGAGGTTATTGCCCTTTAAGCTCGTCGGCGGATCCCCCTCTGTGAGGAAGGGGATAAAAGCCGAAAAGAATTTAGATATTTGCTCAACTCTTCTGTCAACCTGCAGGCATGAGGTCGGAATGCATACCGTGCCAAGTAGCCCTGCATCCCATAAAGCCGAGGGGATTGCTTGGCAGACGTAGTAGGGCTGGGAAGGCCCGAGTTCAAGCCCGTTGGAGACGCCGCAGGTCTTCTTTGAAGCAGGAAGCCCCTTTCGATAGGGAGGGGTAGTTCACACTCGTCATTCACCTCAACTTCTGAGGGGCAGAGCTTCTGCTCGCTTTCGTAAGAGCGAAATCTCATAAGGAGAGTCGAGAGATGAAACGCTTCGGATCGAACTCCTCGAGATCCTCGTAATTGGGCCCTACGCCTATGTAAAGTATGGGCTTCTTCGTAACATAAGCTACGCTTAAAGCCGCCCCTCCTTTTGCATCAGCGTCAACCTTAGTTAACACAGCTCCATCTATCCCGACGAACTTTTGAAACTCTTCAGCTTGATTGACCGCATCGTTTCCCGTCAAGGCGTCCACGATTAATATCGTCAAGTCAGGTTCGATGACGCGTTTGATCTTTCTTAACTCCTCCATTAAGTTATAATCCGTTTGAATTCGACCGGCCGTATCTATTAAGACGACGTTTACGCCATGCGCTCTCGCATGTTCTATTGCATCATAAGCTACAGCAGCTGGATCTGATCCATACTTATGCTTAATCATACGAACCCTTAGCCTCCTCGCATGTTCCTCAAGTTGTTCGATCGAACCAGCTCGATGCGTATCGCTACAAGCTAATACTATGGAATAGCCTCTTTTCATTAACATCTTAGCTACTTTAGCTATAGTAGTCGTCTTACCCGTTCCATTAATCCCTACGAATAAAGTTACAAACGGCTCACCTCTTCTCTTTTTACTTTCGATTGCTTCTAGCAAATTCACTTCATCCTTCACACTTAAAATATCCAATAGAGCCTCACGTAAAGCTTCTCTTACTATCTCCTCCTTATCTTCTAATCGCCTCACTCGACGAAACTTAAGCCTACTTATCAAGCTATCACATATACTTTCAACTACTGGAAAAGCAACATCGCTTTCAATAAGGCTCAACTTAAAATCATCAAAAATTGACTGCAAATACTCAATCTTCAATTCTACACTCATAATTTTATCAATTAACCCACTAAGGCCAGCTTTTAATTTTTCAAACATATGAAGATTACGCCCTCGTAGCCATTTTTTGAGCTATAACTTGCAACTTCTCCCTATCCTCTTGAACCTTCTCAATAACTTGAGAAAGCTGCTGTTGTAATGCCATTCGAAGCTTCTCTAACTCCTCAATACGCTTGCTTAATATTTCCTTAGCTTCATTTAACGTCTTTTCAACGGCAACCCCAGCCCCTATGCCGACTATTACCTTTTCAACGCTTTCAAGCTTAGCCATTATATAAGAACCTCCGCCGATCGGCACGAATAAAGAGACGTTTTCCTTCTCCTTCTCAAGTCCCTCTAACGTCCTGCTAGAAAGAATCCTTTCCGTTAAAGCTGCGTTTATAACGTTTATCCTAGACCTTAAAGCTTCAGCTACATCCTCTAAGAACCTTACTTCAGCTATAATCCTTCGTAACTCTTCTTCACCACTAGGTTTAGAACTCATCTTCTCTCTCCTTCTGCTAACTTTCGAATCATTGGATCTTCAACTTCCTCTATACTTATCTCTTCTACACTTAAAATCTTCAAATGAGCTCGCTTAACCCTATGCTTACTTCCTAATTCAGCGTAAATGCTCTCCACTGCATGCTCAGGCTTAAGGGCTCTTACCTCCTTCTTAAAGCTCGTTACGTAATTAGGCTTCACTATATTGCCTATGACTCGAAATATCTTCACCTCATTCATTCCTCTTCAACCACGTCTAAGGCTTGGCCGATCACGACGGCCTCAGGGCCCGTCGTTAACGAACCAGCTACAGCTGCCCATCTGTTGCTTATAAGCCCGGTGCCAACGTAAGGGATCCCTCCGTTAACCGTTCCGACTTCAATGGGAACCTTTAAGACGTCTTTTAACAGCTCCTTCTCCTCCTCCTTTAACAACGGGTGGGTTAAGACGCCTTTGTTCGTAGCGACGGCCAAAGAGCCAACGTAAGGAGCACCTGCGATCGTGCCGGGTACGACCTCCACGTTTAACGCGTCTGATATCAACTTTACGTCCTTTCGTTCAAGCCCTGGATCTACTATTGCCCCTTTATCGTTCGCTAAGATTGAGTTGCCGTACGCAGTCCTCTTCGTCTCCATTATTACTACATTTAAGTCTTTAAGAGCTAACTTAAAGCTCTCCACCTCCTCTTCGCTAACTAAGCGAGGCAATATAATTCCGTACGAGTTAGCACGAGCTAAAGCCCCCGTTAAAATCGATCCTCCGATCGTAGTCCTTACGAGTTCTACCTTCAACCAACGCTTTAGCCTCTCGGCCTTAGCCATCGGCACTTGAGGCGGGATCAAAGCTAATCTATCGTTTGC
>WUQV01000002.1 GCA_009889585.1 Candidatus Bathyarchaeota archaeon
ACTTAAAAAGAAGCTAGGAAGCTCTTTAAAGCAACCCTAAAGAACCTAAGGCTGTTCTGTTTTCCTAATAATAGATGGAGCCAGGAGGTGCTAAGGTTAGAAGGAAGCTGCGTGAGGGCATTAAACGTCGCGAAGGGCATCCTCGATCACAGGTTACATGCGCCGATCATGTACTTTCAGTCGATCGTGGACGAGGCCCTTATGATAGAGCCAACGGAGTCGTTTGAAAAAGAGGAGCTTAATCGCTTCGTTAGGCGTAGTACTAAGGGCGCCGAAGCATACCTCCGTAAGGGAGCGGTTAGCTTTTAAGACAGGCGCACATAGCTTATGGCGATTTCCTATGAAGCCTGAACATGCTTTCGCCGATGTCGAGCTCATATATGAAGACAAATCCGTTAGGCCTAAAGCCATCGTAGATACTGGCGCAGGCAAAAGCGTCATTTCGATGAAGCTTGCGAAGGGGCTTGAGGCGTTTGTCCCCTTGAGGGAGCCGTACGAGCTTAGAACGGCGAATGAAGGGGGGAGATTAAAGATTGTGGGAAGGTGTATGGTCGACGTAGTATTTCAAGGGGTTAAGGTTCCAGGCGGAGCTGTATTCGAGGTTGCAGAAAACCTTAGGAGGGGTGTGGAGTTAGTCATAGGTAGGCCTGAGATAGACTCATGGGATATCATATTTACATCGGAAGGACCTAAGTTCAAGAAGGTCCCAATAGAATTTGAGGTAATATAGGCTCACAACGGGCTTACCTTTAAAAGCCTTCAGCCTCATCTTTAACGCTGCCTGAGTATAGTTTTAATAATGTTGAGCAGTGATGTTGGAAGCTTGGCTTGTACTTATGGTCATCACACGTTTACTCCTGAGGGAGCCCTATGCCTAATAGAGTTATAGAGAAGAAAATCCTAAGTGGTGAGAAAGTCTTGTGGAAGTTTTCAATACTCTTCCTGCTTTAACCACTAGAATGCACCTCTAGAACTAAGGATGAAGCCTTGCTGCATATGCTATTAAGCATATAAGAAGGGGAATTCGTAAGGAAGACATCAGGGTCTTAAGGTGCTTACATCTTATCGAGCGAGGTGTTAGCTCTTAAATGCAGCATTCAATCGACGACGTTAGATGAAAATGTTACGATAGATTTCACCATTGACGGACGGATCAAGTCGGAGATCGTGATCGTAGTTGGCGACATGAAGCTCACCGACAAGCTCGGCGTTAACGAGCCAGGAAGCTTTGGAAGTGCCAGCTGAGGAGCAGAGAGGCTCAACAGCAAATCTTTAGTTAAAATTTGTCGAATAGCTCAGCAAAACGAAAGCAACGATCAGTGGGAAGGTAAAAATAAGGGGTTTTAAGAGTCTCCCAGCCGCAAGGCGTCGAGGCGAAGCCAACCACTTCTGAAAGTTACGTACTCCCACCACCAAAGCACGGGACGGCCCCACATCACTCCGTACCTGCCGTCAACGAAACTCCATGCATTTTGTGTTGTCTTAACGACGAATCCAGGTTTTGCTAGATACGTACTGTCTGAGGGTGAGCCAGGAAAAGGATCGTTTGTTTCATCAAAATCGTGTTCCCATTCTGCCCTATGCACGGAGAAATCGCTACGGTCTATTACCCTTACATGAGGGATATCATAAGACCATGAGACCGAGAACGCAACACCTGATCCTTGTGGTCCTGCGGCCGCTGTGAGACTTACAGTTACCGTAGTGACACCAGATGTAGTTGTTGGATCGTAATCAACTAGCCATCTATTGGTTCCAGGATTGGCAACACAATGTGTAGCGTACGTATGAGCTGTTTCCCAATTACTATTATAAGCTACCCTACCGGGTACGGTTTGAATTCTGACTTCATAAAAGTACCAGTCATAAGTCGGGACGCCGTCATTGAGGAGTTTATATATGCTAACGATTAAGTTCAGCCTTCCATGAGGATTGGAGTCAAGTAGGGGGGTATAGGAATAATCCCTTACCCATACGAGGTATGGACCACTAGCTTCAGCAATGTTAGCTAACGATAGAGATAAAGGAACCATCGATATTAACAATAGAAGGAGGATAAGAGTTTCAGGCCTTTTCATTTTATATCCACATGAGAATCGCATCAATCAAAGTATGAACATTAACATTACGTTTCTCTGCGTATATGTATATGGAGTCTCCATAGTATTTTCTTCCATCTGGTAGCGTAGCTACTCTAAGCTTGTAGCCAGCTGCTGGTGGATCAAAGTAAGCAGGATTTCTCCCGTCCGGCATGACATCTCTTACTCTATCGAGGACTTCGAACAATAACGACGTTGAATTACCTATTGCGAGTATTTTCGTTTCCCTTGGGAGTATGAACTCTAGGAATCTATGCAACTGCGTATTCTCAACTTTATCCCTAAGCCACTTGCTGTCGAATATTATAATCCATGAATGATCTATTTTGTCTACCATTGAGGTTAGCTCTCCAACCGATGTCATCATGAATATACTTTTGATTTGTCTGTAAGTAGAAAGGGCTTTAAGAAGTTCATTCGCTAGTCCGGTCCTTTCACCGACGAATATCACCTTGATATCCATAATTTCATAACTCCTCAAAGGTCCTTCGTACGCTTCATTAGCATTCTGAGGTGTAATTAACACAACATATCCAGCAAGGACCGTTGCCGTAAGAATTGTTAAGGCGGCGTATGACAATAGCCTTCTGGCCGACTTAGTCATGTTTTTCATTGTGATAGGAGGTTAACAAAAAAGAGAAATAAATTTTTCGACGCTCTTTTTAAATATTTATGTCTCAAAAGCTCCCGATTTTAATCGCGTAGATAAATAGCGTTATATCCGCAACTCTAGGGCTGAGCTGACACAGCCCAAGGGTTGAAAAAAGCCGTCTCACGTAGCCGTGGATTCGGACGGCTGAAAGGCTTTCGTGTTGGAGCCAAAGCGTCCCCTGACGCATAAGGCAGAGAAACCGAGAATCTCCCGGCTTTAGCCATGGAGAGCTTCAATAAAGGAGTTACCTTATGAGAGCCTTTAGGACGTACCTTGGAAAGCCGTAGCTTAACCTAAACGGTTTTCGTAGCGGAGGACACGCTAAAGTAGGCCAAGACTTTGAATGAAAGCCGCTGTTCTATTGACTTGCTTAAGTTAGTTTCATTGCTGCGAGCTATCATAAATAAGGTCGGAGGAAACTGTGAACTATCACTTACTAACGCAAGGGGCTTCCTGCT
>WUQV01000003.1 GCA_009889585.1 Candidatus Bathyarchaeota archaeon
GCTGCCTTATCCGCCCTTATCGCGATAGTCCTTCCGCAAGCATAATCGCTCTTTCTAACAACGATACTAAACGGACGTGTAAACGTTAACCTCGAGCTGCCGAGGGCCTCGATCGTTTCCTTCAAGCCGTCGACTTCGATAGTAATTGTAACTCTCGCGCTATCCCTTTGAGCGATGCTCTTAAACTGAGGGCTTAAGTCAACAGCGCCTTTGTCCGCCTTAACCGCTATGATGCAATCGCCCCGCTTGGAGAGGAAGGGCTCCTTCGTTATTTCGAACGTGGTCATGTGCAACGCCGTAACGTTCGGATGCCCGTAGGCCATGACGACTTCTACAGCCTTCGCATGGCTCATCGAAAGGCTCGCCTCATTACGAACGACGTTCAAAGCCTCCGATGGAATAGGCCTCGTCATCATACGTCATGTCGAGCGCTCCTTGTTGTGAGTTGCTACGTTCGCCACAACGCGAAGATTCTTATAAATGAGGCATACTAAAGAGCCTAACGGCGATGTGCGGGATCTTCGGCTGTATCCTGAAGGAGGGTCTAGGCGTCGCAGCTGCTCCGCTTCTTCACTCGGCTTTGAAGCGCTTAGAGTACCGAGGTTACGACTGTCTCAAGGAAGATACACTGGTACAATTGGCTGATGGCACTATTGCACCGGTAAAAGATGTTAAGCCAGGCGATGTCCTAACCTCGGTCGACCTGAATCTGTTGAATCCGACGAATGGAGTCGTTGAGGAGCACTTCCTGAAGGAGAAGACTATAATATATGAGATAAATACCCAAGTCTTCAAGGTCGAGTGTTCCTCCGAGCATAGGCTTTTCGTTTGGAGCGGTCGTTGCATCGAGGAGAGAAGGGCAAGGGACATTAAGGTGGGAGACTTTTTGTTAGCTGTAAGAAACATTCCTGTAGATGGAAGCCTACAGCTGCTTCCGCAGGTTGACTCAGAAGAGCTGTTCGTATTATCTAAGGAAGGTGTTAATCTTTTGAGGAACTTAAGAAGATCGCTTTCATGCCTAAAGTTATCGAAATTACTAAGCTTGGATTGGCACACCGTAGCTGGTTACATAACTGGCTGCAGAGCAACCATTAGGGAAAGGTGGCAGAGGATCTTCTCAGCTTTAGGAGTGGATCCCGGCGAATACTGCAACAGGTACTTAGTTAAAAAGATCTGCGGTCATGTACCTAAAAATGTACCTAAGGTTAGGGAGCTGGAGCCACGCTTAGCCCAAGTTCTAGGGTATCTATTGGGGGATGGTTCAACCATGGGTAAGATCTCGAAGATAAAGGCTGAGGACGAGGAGGATGTCCTCGTTAAATATAAGGAGTTGCTAAGCTCCATAGGCATTGAATCAAGAGTTGTTAGGTTGGAGAAGAAGGCATGCCATGAGATACGGATATACAGCGCGGTTCTCGGGCGTCTAATCAAGAAGATCGCGCCTGAGCTTTTGGCTTATAGCGCTGAGCGGGACATACCCCAAATAGTTTTAAAGTCCCCAATGGACGTTGTAGGATCTTTCTTAAGAGGTTTGTTTGATGCTGAAGCCTTGGTAAACGAGGATGGCATTAACTTATCCTCATCGAGTGAACGATTGCTTGCGAAGACTCAGCTTCTCCTCCTTAGGTTCGGGGTGGTCACTACGTTATCTAAGGATGGTAAAAAGCTTAACGTCTATTCGCCAGAATCGATATTTCGCTTTCAAAGTAAGATCGGCTTCTCGCATCCTAGGAAGGTTCGCCAGCTCGATGAGCTAGTGCGACGATTGTCCCTGAAAAGGAGGAAGGGTGGCGCCTTAACCATTACGCCTATAACGTACGAGCAACTTCAGGAACTCATCCCTGCAAAGGTGAGGGCTAAAAGGTCATCATATATTTCAGAGCATATGCTAAGGCGCATTATTAAGCAAATAAAAGATAGCCACGATTATCCTTCTTATGCTGATAAGATTAGATTCCTTGAACAATTCATATTAAATCCTAACTATATGTGGTGTAGGGTTACAAGTATAAGGAAATACTCTAGCGTTCACTTAATGCATGATTTAAACGTTCCAGCTGCGCAAAACTTCATCGCGAATGGGTTAGTTGTTCACAACTCAGCAGGCGTAGCGACGATAACCTCGGAGGGGATTCACATTAAGAAGGATGTGGGCAAGGTGGACGAGATACACGCGAGGCTTAACCTCGATGACCTACCGGGCAGGATCGGCCTATCTCATAATAGGTGGGCCACACACGGGGCCCCTTCGAAGATAAACGCCCATCCTCACGTTGATTGCACGAGCTCCATCGCCGTAGTTCACAACGGCATAATCGAGAACTTCGCCGAGCTGAAGGCTGAGCTCGAGGAAAGAGGGCACATTTTCAAGTCGAAGACGGATACGGAGGTAATACCGCACCTAATCGAAGAGAGCCTGTGGAA
>WUQV01000004.1 GCA_009889585.1 Candidatus Bathyarchaeota archaeon
GAAGAGGTCGAAAAGGCTAGGTGGTTCAGCGGTAAAATGGAATCCATAGGCTTTAAGCAATTGGGCGAGAAGCCTCATAATCACGACTTAATGCGGTTTGAAGCGCCGATTATACACGAAATAGCCATGAAGCATAAGAGGAGAGGGTACTTCCTTTACGAAGAGCTTTACAAAAGGGGAATAGTGGGGATAAAGCCTGGGAGGACGAAGGCGTTCGACCTATCTACGTACGGGTTATCGAGGGAGCAGTTAAGCTACGTTATCGACTCCTTTGATGACATAATTAAGAAGCACTCCCGTAACGTCTGAATCATTCGTTTTCATTAAGGATTCACGTCATTTATAGTGGAATTAGAGGAGGATGGCGCCTTATCCCTTGCGAAGGGGAGCGTGAAAGTGTATCTTAGTTAAACGTATGTTTGCATAAACATTAGAGGGATGTTAATGATATTTAAACGATGATTTAGAGCTATTGAGACTGAATCTTATCGGAGGCAGTCTTATGTTACTACTATATGATTTCCCTTTTGCTTCTACCTTGTCGCAGGACTTACTGGCTCTGCTCTACGTTATGGATTAACGTTACGTCGTTTAAAGCTTAAATAAGGGCTGAGAAACGAAGAGGTAGGTGCCTTAATGAAGTTTAGGTTGATATTAGCGTCCCTCATCATAGCCATTATAACCGTCTCTTGTATCGCGGGTTACTTAGCTTACCTATTGATGGCGCCGAAACCTCCCGTCAAGCCCATAAAAATCGGCCACTTAGCGGATTTAACAGGCCCTTTAGCGCCGTATGGTTACTCCCACGAATTAGTGCTAAGTGCGGCCATTAGGAAGATAAACGCGGAAGGAGGCATAGCTGGTAGGCCTGTGGAGCTTTACACAGAGGATACCGAGACCAAGGTGCCCATAGGCGTCATGAGGTTGAGGAAGCTCATTGAGTATTACGGCGTAGACTTCGTAATAGGTTCGCAACATTCAGGGATTAACATAGCCACTAACCCGATAGCGAAGGAGCTTAAGACGATAATATTCCAAGTGGGCGAGGCTACTGAGACGACGGAGAAGGAGGGCAATAGATATGTGTTCAGGATAAATAATAACGTCAGACAGCAAATATTAGCCGGTATAGAATTCGCATGTACTAGGATAGCGAAGAAGTGGGTAACGATAGTAGCTGATTACGCTTGGGGTTGGTCTAATGAGGAGGAATTTAAAAAATTCGCCCCTACGTATGGGGCGGAGGTATTAGCGTCGATTAGAGCTCCGTTAGGCACGAAGGACTTCCTTCCGTACTTGGCGAAAATACCTAAGGAGGCTGAAGGTGTGTTCTACGCCTTCTTCTTCGCTGAGTACATAGCGCTTGTACGAGACCTGTATGCAGTACGTCCAGACTTAAAGCACTTCGCCCCCATATGCGCTCCTGAGGGCATAGACGTAGCCGAGCTCGGCCCCCATGTTGAGGGCGCATATTACTTAACGTGGTTCCCAAGGAGTGTGATAGAGTACGATTCGCCTTACATAAGGGAGCTGCGTAAGGATGTCGGCATAGATGATTGGGGCAAGGAGATAGGGACTGGTAAGACGCTTACGTTATCCCACAGCTGGGTGCTTTGGGAGGTTATGTTCGTACTTAAGAAGGCTATAGAGGAAACTGGATGGAAGGATAAAGCGGATAATCCAAAGTTAATTAAGTATTTAGAGGGTTTAGAGCTTAAGGAGAGCTATTGGTTCCCTCAAGGAGATAAGTTCATAAGAGCTGAGGATCATCAAGCATTCATGAGACACTTCATAGTCAAGGTTGAAAAGGGGAAGTTCAAGCTAATCGAAATAGTGCCGATTGAGAAGGCGATATATCCGCCAGAGGTAGATTACACTAAAGAACCCTTTTAAATAACCTCCTTTTTTAATCGCTCGTCAACTATGTGGTTGAGACGTTGCTCGAAATGGCGTTGTTAGAGCTTGCTGAGAAATTGCTCTTCACTATAGCCAACGGGGTAGTATGGGCCCTTATAACCGCCTTGGTGGCCTTAGGCCTCTCCTTCATCTTCGGCTTAATGGGCATAGTTAATGTAGCTCATGGAGAGCTTTACACGTTAGGCGCCGTTTTGACGTGGTACAGCCTAACGCGGCTTGGGAGCTTCTGGCTTGGGATAGCCTTAGCACCCTTAGCAGTCGGAGCCTTAGGCTCAGTATTAGAGCGCTTCGCCATAAGGCCCGTCGAAGGTAGGCCAGCTTACACAGTGATAGTTACCGTAGGCATAGCGTTCGTCATTCAACAGGCGGTCTTAGCTACCTTCGGAGGTTGGCCTCAGGTTATGCCAGACCCCATGCCCATCGTCGTGCACTTCGCTGGCGTTAGATACCCCGCTTATAGGATCTTCGTGGCCGCCGTCTCCGTACTCGCTCTGATGGGCCTGTGGTCATTCCTCCATAAAACGTCCCTCGGGCTCTCGATTAGAGCGGCGATGCAGGATAGGGATATGGCAAGCGCGATGGGCATCCCCGTCAGCAGCATATACGTCATAACGTTCTCCCTTGGAGCAGCGTTAGCTGCCTTAGGCGGCGCTTTAGCAGCTCCCATAGTCCAATTGCACTATCTCATGGGGTTAGACATCCTCTGTTTAGCCTTCATAGTCGTTATCATAGGTGGATTAGGGAGCCTTAAGGGGACTTTCGTGACCTCCCTCATAATATGCCCGCTTGAGAACGTCCTATCGCTTTTCATCACGCCGACTGAGGCGAGGGTCGTTTCCTTCGTGGTCATGGCAACGGTCCTCCTGTTACGCCCGAGGGGCTTATTCGGCACGATCGTGAGGTGATGAAGGTTAAGACTTGAGCGGAGTGAAAGCGCGCTTTCGAAGCCTATGGAGGCTACGACAAAGCTCACCACGTTGGCAGCTTTACCCTTAATGCTCTTGCTCCTCGTCATGGGGGTGGCATTACCAGCCGACTTAAGGTCGTTAACGATAGATATAATGATCTTCAGTATTTACGCCATGGCCTTCGACCTTCTCTTTGGAATATCGAATCAGCTCAGCATAGGCCAAGCTATGTTCTTCGGGGTTGGGGCTTACGGCGTCCTTCTCCCGGCCTTGCGCATGGGCGTAGGCCTATGGGCCGCCATGCTCATGGCACTGACCCTATGCTTAACCCTCGCCCTCGTTCTAGGCCCCCTAGCGGTAAGGCTTAGCGAGGCTTACTTCGTGATCATAACGATAATCTTCGGCATGATCTTCTACTTTTTAGCTATGAGTTGGACGTGGCTCACGGGGGGAAGCGATGGACTTACGTTCGAAGTACCTCCGATAACTCTCGGGTTCATAAGCTATTCAGTTTACGACCCTATTGCAAACTATTACTTCACTCTAACCTTCTTCATAATCGTATATTTCATACTAAAGAGGATAATGGACTCCCCACTAGGGATGATATTAGTTTCAATTAGGGAAAGTGAGGAGCGAACGAAGTTCTTAGGCTATGATGTAGTTCGATATAAGTTGACAGCCTACGTTATATCCGCTATATTCACTGGTCTTAGCGGTGCACTTTATGCAATAAGGTGTAGGTATGCTTCAGCTGAATACTTCAGCATATTCATATCAGTAGAGCCAATAATATGGACGCTCATCGGAGGTGCTGGCACTTTAGTAGGCCCTATAGTGGGAGTCGCTTTACTAACTCCTATTGCGTATTACATTAGTGCCTTATGGAAGCATTACCTCATTATAGTTGGGCTCATCATGGTGCTTATCTTCAGATTCTCGCCTAAGGGGATCATGGGCTACATCGTAAGCAAGATTAGAAGATGGTGAACATGTCTAAGTTAATACTCGAGACCATAGGTCTGACTAAGACCTTTGGTAGGCTAGTTGCAGTGGATAACGTTAACCTTAGGGTAAGGGAGGGGGAACTTAGGGGCATAATCGGCCCTAATGGAGCAGGAAAGACCACGCTCCTCAACTTGATAATAGGGGCCTTGAAGCCCACTAGCGGGAAGATCTTCTTTTACGGGAGGGACATAACCGGGCTTAAGCCGCACGTGATTTCGCAAATGGGCATAGCCACTACGTTTCAGCTCACGAACATCTTCCAAGGGATGACTGTCATGGAGAACGTATGGATATCAGTTCAATCTAGGTCTAAGATGCGGTGGAATCCCTTCATTAAGGCCGGAGGCTTAACTGATGTCTCACGTAAGGTTGAGGAGATATGCAAGTTAGTAGGGCTTGAAGATAAGATGGATGAAATAGCTATGAGCCTTTCCTACGGAGATCAGAGGTTGCTTGAAATAGCCATAGCCTTGGGCTCAGACCCCATTTTACTCCTCTTAGATGAGCCGATTACAGGCGTTAGCCCGAAGGAGGCTGAAGAAATCCTTAAGGTTGTACAGAAGCTATCTCAAGCTAAGACGATAGTATTGATTGAGCATAACGTAGATGCTGTCCTACGCATAGCTAAGGTCGTCACAGTCCTTAATGAGGGGAGGGTGATAGCTGAAGGCTCGCCTTATGAAGTAAGCTCAAATGAAGAGGTTCAAAGGGTCTATTTAGGGGCGGGGTAGAATGTTAACGGTAGAAGATATCCACGTCCACTATGGGAAAAGCCACGTCCTTCAAGGGGTTTCCTTAGAGGTTAAGAAAGGGGAGATAGTCGCCCTTTTAGGCCGTAATGGGGCTGGTAAGACCACTACGCTGAAGGCGATCATGGGGTTAACCAAGCCTACGTCCGGAAGGATATCGTTTAAGGGCGTAGACATCACGAAGCTCCCTCCGTTTAAGATAAGCAGGTTAGGCATGGGCTACGTCCCTCAAGGAAGGCGTTTGTTCCCGAGGCTGAGCGTCTTAGAGAACTTAAAGGCCGGGCTTAGGGGGAGGGC
>WUQV01000005.1 GCA_009889585.1 Candidatus Bathyarchaeota archaeon
AGCTCCTCAACCGTTCTAGCCTCCCGCTCCGCTCTCCTCACGAGCCTCTCAACCACTCTGTCTGGCAATACGACGCTAAGGACTCGCAAGGCTCTCATAACGCGAGTTAGAGAAGGGGCTTATAAGCTGCCGAACCGTCGGCTTCATTCGGGCATGATTCCGTTTGAGGTGAAGGTTTTGAAAGAGGTTAATAGCCAGACTATGCGTGTAATCGATTATTATAAAAGGATAGCTGAGAGTTATGATGAAGAATATAATCGTCCATATTGGAGGGAATTATATGACAAAATTACATGGCGCTACATTGAGCCCTATTTGCCGAAGGAGGGGTTATTAAGGAGAGGGGCCTTCAAGGCTTAATTCAAATAGAAAGAGGCGATATATGTGATATAAAGTTTCCAGAAAATTACTTCGACTTCGTCCTCGCCGAAGGGGATCCGATTTCATATTGTAATGATCCTTGGAAGGCCGTTAAAGAGCTTGCACGCGTGCTTAAGCCAGGATGTTATATTTGCGCTGGTGTGGATAGCCTTTATATGATCGTTAGATACGTTATAAGTATAAGACATGATTTAGATACTGCGAAGAAAATTCTACAGAGTGGAAGGCCTTACCTTGAAGAGGCAGGCTTCTATTCATGGGCTTTTACTCCGAAAAGCCTAATGAAGCTCTTTAAAAGCTCAAACTTACAGGTAATAAAGGTCATCGGAAAACCAGTTATATTTACACATGAAGCTGAGCCTTTGCTTCAAGATCCTAATAAAGCTAAGGAGCTATTAGAATTAGAGCTAGCGTTATGCGAAGAAGAAAATATAATTGGTTATGGAGGCCAATTACACATAGTCGCAAAGAAGCCAGAAGATCCCTCATCCCTCGTAAGCATGAGGGGAAGCGCTTAAAAGCTGCTGTTTTATTGAAGTTCGCTGGGTTGCTTTAACGTCGGCGTTAAAAGAATGGTCAGCTTAGGTGAATGAAGTTCGTTATTCTGGGGCTAATCGATAAGCGGTCGAGGTCAGGGATCGAGAACCTAATTAGGGTTATTAAGGTATCTTCTTCAGGTCGGTTAAAACGTCTGAGGGGTTCAAGATACTTTCTGACGGTGAATGAGAGCTCATCGCTCTTGCTTCCGCCAACGGCCAAGATCAGCAGGCCGCCCGTAACCACACGATCCGTAGGCAGGCCTCTCTTCGTACGGCGGTGGGCGCCACATTCAACCATCCTGTCTGAAAGGCTGTCCACTTTACGTGTTCTCACACATCTCTTGCGGGCTTAAACTCTAGGTCAGCCCTCAGCGGGAAAGCTTAAATGCCAGTCCACGTGTCGAGTTCTTTAGTGGTATACTTGAAGAAGGTCAGCATCTACTTGAATGAGGAGATATGGATCAAATTCAAGGAGGCCATCTTGAGAAAATACGGCACGTTAAGGAGGTTAAGCGACGAAGTCGAAAGCTTGCTTAGGAGCTCTTTAGTTGACGAAGATATAGAGAAGGCCTTTAAGGATATGAACGTAGAGGCTGAAGTTAGCTTCTCTCCTGAGGAGGTAAAGCGAAGTAGGCCTAAGCTTCAAGGGCCGCCGTCTGAGGCCCTCATTCGAGAAATGAGGGGAAAGCGAATCGTTGAAAGCTTACCTTGATAGTAGCGCGATAGTTAAGCGTTACGTATCCGAGCCGGGTAGCTCTGCTGTAGATTACGTCTTCGATAAAGGTTGGGCTGGTGAGATATACTTAACTACATCTATTTGGAACATCGGAGAAGTCTTAGGTGTGTTAGATATAAGGAGGAGAAGGGGGTGGCTTAGCGAAGACGATTTTGAAAGAACTTTAAAAGATTTTGTAAGCGAGACGCTTAGGCTATTACGTCTAAAGATTCTAGAGATCGTTCCGATCTTAACTTCCATAATCGTTAAGGCTTGGCCTTTGATCTTAGCTGAACATATTTATGAAGCTGATGCGCTTCAAATTCAAACGTGTATATGGTCTACTAGCAACGTATTCTTAAGCGGTGACAGGGAATTAGTCGATGTAGCCTTAAAAGTAGGTTTAAAGGCTTTAGATGTTAAAGATGAAGATAAGGTTAGGAAGCTATTAACCAAAGGTGAGCTATATCATAGGGACGTGAAACGCTGAGGCCCTAATGGATTTTATACGTTAGCAGGAGCGATAATCCTACAGCTGTCTGATAGCCTTCTTAACGATGCCACATTTTCACGAGGCTCTGAGCCATCATGGCATAAGCATACGTAGCTGCCCAGAGGCTTAATTAGGGCGGAAGGGGGAACCGCTTAAGCTAGGAACGTCAAGCACCTTCACCGCAGCTTGCATAAAGTTTTTATGAGCTGATGCTCATGGCCTTCGATCGTTTAACATGAAGGCCATGAGGTTGATGATGGACGCCTACAAGCTGTTGATCGAGGCAGCGGACTTCATGAGGGCCTCTAAGCTCGAAGGGGAGAAGGCCTTCGAGCATCTGACGAGGTCCGCTGAGGAGCTAGCCGTCGCTATGACGGACGTGCGAATCTTCGGCAGGCTTGACCCAGAGCTAGCTAAGGAGCTGGAGGAGCTCTTAGGTAAGCTTATATGAACCGCTGAACTACCCTAAATTGCATGGATCATTAGCGACCACCTCGTAGACCTTGTTTAAGTCACCGAAGTCCTTGAGCCCGTACTGCCTTCGCCC
>WUQV01000006.1 GCA_009889585.1 Candidatus Bathyarchaeota archaeon
GCTCCGGCAGCAGCTACATTAGCAAGGATGCTGCTGAGAAAATAGGTTATGAAAGATATGCGGAGCCTAGAAGCGTTCTTTTAGCGGTTAAGGACGAAGAGGCTAAAGTTATAGGCTACGTTCCTGCTGTCGATATAGAGGTCGCTGGCTATATATTACCGCTAAAGGAGACGCTTAACATAATCGAAGATTTACGAGTTGATGTAATAATAGGATTGGACATAATCGAAAAATACGATATAGTCTTCGAAAGGGATAGAGTAGGCTTTAAAGAATATCCACCTAGGACGTTTCTATTTTAAAAGTGTTCCTTTCAACGTCCTTGATAAGGAGCAAAGAGTTTGTACAAAATGCTGCGCCTGCTCAGCGATTCCCGACTACGATGTGGATTAGCTAGGGTCGCAGAGTATATTTGAGCTCTAAGACGAAAGCTATTAACCCCTTTCCTTCTATCTTCCACTTAATCGTCACTCTATCGGCAAATGGTACCATTCCTAGCCTTTTCGAGCCTTAAACAAAGCATATTGACGTCCTCATTCTTATTAGCTTCATTCGCATCGCTTCGCTCACGAGTTATGAGGTGCGTAATACCCTTCCGTATTACGAGGACTAAACCCGCTTTGGATTTCCCTAAGTAAGGATGCTATGTGATAATGTTCAATCAATGAGGAAAGCTTAAATTAAAGGAAGCTGCAAAAGAATTAGGCTTTAGAGGTGTTAGGGCTTATGACTAAAGTAGCCCTTAAAGCTAAGGATATTTATACCGAGCTAAGGGCGCTAATAGTTGAGGCTAGGAGAAGCGGGCTTGAGAAGCATGAATCTTATAAGAAGCTCATAGATGCCCTAGATGCTCTTGCATTAGCGCTTCATAGAATGCTTTACGTAAATGAGAAGCTTGATCCAGAAGTTGAAGAAGCTATAAAGAGAGCTCTTACATTCCCTGTGGAGGAGTTTGAATGATGGTTGAAGTCAAATTAAGACTTAGCGTGGCCTCTTATCAAATATTGATAGTTCGTTGAATCAGAATTTAGCCCTCTAGGAGGCATTGAATTCTTTAATGATGCTATTTATAAGATGATGTTGAAGATCATATGAAATCCTTAGCCCTAATAAGAACTCGGCTATGCTTATCTTTAGAATGAAGACGAGTTAATGCCTTCTCAATGATACTTTACGTAGGGATTTAACAACATGCACTTGAATATAAGTACAAGAGCCTCGCTTCCTGCTCTATTTCAGAAAGTTAGACAAGCGATGTTCACTTTAAGGGCTCATTACATCGATCATACTCGTACTGAATCCTAATAATGCTAGGATGCTTGTTCATACACAACGTTTTATCACGCGGAGAATCGAAGAACCCAATGCTGCGAGGGCTCTCTTCCTTACGACGTCCTCGTCTGTAAGCCTCCAGAGCCGCGCTTCGGCTCCAAAACGACCATCCCGAGGCTCAAGCCAAGCGCGTTGCTAGCGATCGCCCCGACCATAGGCCTTCTGAGTTCTTGAAGAGGGGAGTTGAAAGGGTCGTGGTGAACTTCTTGCGGGTTTAGATGAAAATTCATCGAACATCCCGGTTCTAGAGACGTCTTCGAGGACGACGCCTTCAGGACTAAGCCGACCTCTTATCGGAAAACGTTAAGCGCTTTCCGACTTCCCTCTCGTGGCCTTCGGGCTCTCATAAGGATTAAGGGCTATCAGGGCTAGCTCTATGTCAACCGATCCTCGCAAATGATTCCGCTCTAACATCCTAGGTGAGACGTACGTTTTATTACGCTATATATTAACCTTATCTCACTTGTCACTAAATCCCTGATTAAGGCGAATAGCTTATATTGTTGAGTAACTACTTAACAGTAGTGCTCATATGGAAACTATGTTAAAGCGCCTTAAGTCCATAGTCGGAGAAGATAGGATAATTAGCGATGAAGTATCATTGCTTTGTTATTCTAGCGATATGTCTCCCTTTATGTACATGCCTGATATGGTAATATTCCCTGAGTTTATTAAAGAAGTAGTTGAAATAGTGAATTACGCTCGTGAAACTAAGACGCCCATCGTTCCTAGAGGAGCGGGCACTAGCGTAATAGGCGCCGTATTGGCTAGGAATGGCGGCATCGTAGTGGACTTCACCCGTATGGATGAGGTTAAGGAGGTAAAGCCAGACGACCTCGTAGCCGTCGTGGAACCAGGCGTGGTTTTAGATAAGCTCAACGCTGAATTAGCTAAGTACGGACTCTTCTTCCCTCCGGACCCAGGTAGTTCTTCCGTTTGCACCATAGGAGGCATGATTTGTACTAACGCGAGCGGAATTAGAGCGGCAAAGTACGGAACGACCAGGAGCTGGGTCTTAGGGCTTGAGGTAGTTCTAGCTAATGGTAAGGTCTTGAAGACGGGCTGGCCCGTGATAAAGCAGTCCACAGGCTACGACCTCACTCAGCTCTTCATAGGCTCTGAGGGGACGCTGGGCGTAGTGACGGAGGCCGTGTTGAAGCTCTCCCCTATACCTCCTTATAGAGCGACGATAGCCATGTCCTTCGACGAACTTAGCCGAGCGGGTAGGGCGGTGACCGCCATCATTCTCGCTGGAATTAAACCTGCTGCTATGGAGCTCATGGATAAAGCCTGTTTAGGCGTGGTTAACGAGGTCTTTAAGCTGGGCTTGCCCGATTACGAAGGCTTCATAATCATGGAGCTCGACGGTAGCCGTGGGAGCGTCGATGAAGAGTTAAAGAAGGTTAAGGAAGTGGCCGATAAGGTGGGGGTTAAAGACCTAACTTGGACGGATGACCCTAAGGAGTCCTTAAGGCTCTGGACGGCTAGGAAGGCCCTCGTACCATCTCTGGCTAGGGTAAAGGAGGGCTACGTCCTCATCCCTTTAGCCGAGGACCCTGGCATCCCCATCTCTGAGATCGAGGGGGCCATCAGGGACTTTCAAGCCTTAGGCTCTAAGTACGGCTTGTTAACCGCTACCTTCGGCCATGTGGCTGATGGAAATATACATCCGATTATGATAATAGACCCAGCTAACCCTGAGGAGTGGGATAAAGCGTTAAATATGGAGAAGGAGGCCTTTAATGTTGTTCTCAAGCATAGAGGGGCACTGTCAGCTGAACATGGAATAGGTTTGTCTAAGGTGCCCTTCGTTAGAAGGGCCTTAGGCGAAGGGTTAGACTTAATGAGAGATATTAAGAAATCTCTAGATCCTTACAACATACTTAACCCAGGTAAGATGGGCTTAGATGTTGAGACTAGGGAGGATCCTAAAAACCTCTTTTACTCTTACCTATTTAAGCTTAAGGGTGAGCTTCAAGCTTTAAAGAGGGCTTATGGGATCATAAAGTGTTTTAGGTGTGGCTTCTGTAGAAGCGTTTGTCCAACTTTTAATAAGTGGTTTATTGAATCTATGGGGGCTAGAGGTAGAATGTTGTTATCATATTACTTCTTAGCTGGCAGAGTTGAGCCCTCAGTTAAGCTTCGTGAAGTCTTCGATTTATGCACTTTATGCGGTCATTGTATTCAAGTTTGTCCGCCAGGCATTAAAATAGTTGAAGTTATAGAAGGGATTAGAAGTGACTTAACAACTAAGGGATACGTTAACTTGATACATAGATCATTATGTGAGAATATTATGAAGTATGGAAACGTTTACGGCTTATCTAATGAGGCTAGGAGGAAGTTAGCTAAAGAGCTCTCTGAGGGATGAAAAAGTGATCGGAGAAAGCATATTATACTGGATGGGCTGTATAACTAGCTTCAGGCTCTCAAGCATAGCTAAAGCCGCGGTTAGGGCCTTTAATAAGATGGGCATTAACCCCATCTTATTAGGTGAGGAGGAGGGCTGTTGCAGCAACCCCCTCTTATCCTTAGGCTACGTTAAGGAGGCTAAGGAGAATGCAGAAAAAGTATTGAGAGTCTTAGAGTCTAAGAGGCCCGACGTATTAGTTACGGGCTGTGCAGGCTGTTATAAAGCCTTCACCTACGGCTTCCAAAGCCTAGGCTTTAAGCTTAACTTCAAAGTCCTCCACTTCTCCCAGTTCGTAGAGGAGTTAATTAAACAAGGGAAGGTGAGGTTTAAGGAGCTTAAGTTAAAAGCCTCTTATCATGACCCATGCGAACTAGGTAGGCTTTGTAACGTTTATGACCCCCCTAGAAACGTTTTGAAAGCCATACCAGCCTTACAGCTCGTGGAAATGGCTGCTACGAGGAACTTGGCTAGATGTTGTGGAGCAGGCGGAGGTTTATTCGCTTTAGCTCCTAGGGTAACTCTTGAGTTAGGCTTAATAAGAATACGGAAAGACTTCCTACCTACGGGAGCTGAAGCTTTAATTTCAGCTTGTCCATCATGCTACATGAACTTCCGTTACGTAATAGCTAGAGAAGGATTCTCGATAAAGCTTTACGACATTATAGAAGTAGTGGACATGTGTCTTTAACCTTTAACTTTAAAAGTCCTATACGGCGCATCTTGCTAAATCTTCCTTAAGCCATTTTATAGCAGTCCTACGGAGTAAATATTTAAAGTCACTTCAAGCTTAATGGATAACGATCACTATCCACCCTCTTTATAGAGATCTTTGCTCATCATAGCTAGCTTCATCCTCATTACTGCAACTGTAGTTATAAATCTAGTGCCCGGAAAAACTTACGGTTTTAACCGTAAGATGAATGGGCAAAGCTTAAATGCCGTAATTTTCAATCAAATTTCGGGACGTTCCCGTGCAGAAGGACGTTCAGCTAACGGCAATAGGAAAGGTTTTCAAGCCCAATAGGCAGAAGATCCTAGCCATGAATAGGGCGCTTTTGGAATACTTCGA
>WUQV01000007.1 GCA_009889585.1 Candidatus Bathyarchaeota archaeon
CTTTCCGATCGTAGGCTCGGCTCCGCTAACACGCAATTGCCTTAAACCCTTTCTCTCAGCCATCCTCGCTAAGGCATCGGCTACCTCGCTCGGACCGTAGAACCGACCGGCCTCAGCAGGCCTTAACGTCACGAAGTCCGACGTCCAACAGAACTTGCAAAAAAGGCCGCAGCCTACTGCATCTGCCGTGGCTATGCCCCCGTACCAACGGTCGACGCGAAATCGCCAATACTTTCGCTCTTGAACTTCGCCTACGTTACGTACGACGAGCTTCTCGATCGCTCGATGGCGAGCGACCGAATCGTACAAATCGTTAGCACCTCGATGTTAAAGCCTTTTAAGTGCATTTTTAAGTGCCCATCGCCCTCTTAAAGCGTAAGGAAAACCCAAGCCCGTGCTTAGCCACCCCAAGGCCTGCAGGAAGTTTAGACGCATGGAACCCGTGGAAGCCGTCAAGGAAATCCCAAAGGCCATTCTTATCTTAATGGCTCTATTAGCCACTCTAGGAAGCCTTCCAGCCCTGAAAATAATCATCCGAAAAGCTTAGCCACAAAGTTCCTATTTAAGAGCGAACTTATATGGCGCTTAGCGAGATCCACTCGCGGTGAAGGATGTTCAACAGCATGACAATAGCAGTAGCGATCTTCGTAGCTACCTTCATCCTCATCGCATGGGGAAAGGTACATAGAGCTTACATAGGGCTTATCGCCTCCTTAACTCTCCTACTAGTTGGAATTTTGACGCCAATTGAAGCCTTTCATAGGCTAGACTTTAACGTCATAGGCTTATTAATAGGGATGAGCATAATGACCTATCACATGAAGGAGTCTGGACTTTTCGATTGGGTTTCTATTAAATTCCTCAGATCCTTTAACACCACTCCAATCAACATGCTAGTGCTTTTCACGTTCCTCGGCTCCCTTGTTTCAGCCATCTTAGATAACGTCTCCACGACGATCTTACTCTCATCCATGGCCATTTCCATGGCTAGAGCCTTAGGCGTCAGCATAGTGCCCTTCGTAATAGGCATAGCCATAGGCTCTAACCTTGTTGGGGCTGCCCTAATGATAGGGGATCCCCCTAGCATGATGGTAGCTTCAGCGCTTGACTTACGCTTCACAGACTTCATAATATTTAGAAATAAACCGAGCATGTTCTTCATGATACTTACCGCTTGCGCCTTCGCCGCCCTCTCCCTTAAACTCTTGACTAAAAGGTACTTTAAGGACGTGAAAGGTGTAAAATCTCACGTGTTGCGAGAGTTTGAGGAAAGGGCCCTTATTAAGGATAAGGTCTTAGCGATTGAGTCCTTAATCGTACTTTCGTTAATAATTTTCCTATTAAGCATTAGAGACATCTATAACATCCCCATGTGGTTCCCTCCAATACTTGGGGCAATTATAATGCTGCTCCTTCGAACATTTAGCGAAGCCTCCCTTAACAGGGTTGTAAGGCCTGTTATCAAAGAGGTGGATTGGAGGACTTTGATCTTCATTTCATCCGTGTTCGTGTTAACAGGTGGGCTTGTAAAAACTGGCTTCATAGACCTACTCTCCTATAACATTTACAACATATGTGGTGAAGACGTAATCCTAACTTCAAGCATTTTGATATGGATCTCCGTACTGTTATCAGGAGTCATAGATAACATCCCCTACTTCGCCACGATGATACCATTAGTAATTGACCTCTCGAAGATATCCGGTATCGACGTACATACCTTGATGTGGGCGTTGTTATTAGGAGGGAGCCTCGGAGGAAATTGCACCTACGTAGGCGCCGCGGCTAACGCCGTCGGAGTGGGCATAATCGAAAGGAATGAAAGGAAGATCTCCCTCGCAGAGTTCTCAAAGATAGGAGTTCCGTTTACGGTGGTAGCGGTGAGCGTAGGGCAGCTTCTTCATTATCTCTTCTATATATTTTTAGCCTAATGAACTTTAAAGTTTTATTAAAGTTTAACGCGTCCATCACCTCACCTCTAACCATTCAGCAACATTGCAAAAGAGTGGATTACTTGACATGTCGATAATAGGGACTATGATCTTCTCCTTCGTCTTCATGCGACCTTGATGGTTAGGCATCAAGGAGTAACTGACGAGCGCCATGTCACGTCAACTATTGCAAGAACAGGGCTC
>WUQV01000008.1 GCA_009889585.1 Candidatus Bathyarchaeota archaeon
ATCTTAAATTGATGCTTTAAATCCAAATGAGCGGTTGGCTCATCGATGAGTACTATCCTTGCTTGTTGCGCTAACGCCCTCGCTATCCTAACACGTTGTCTCTCGCCGCTGCTAAGCTCGTTCACCCTTCGATCTGCCAACCCATTTACGCTTAAGAGCTCCATCGACTTTAACACCACCTCCTCATCCTCGAAGCACTCCCACCACAAGCCCTTCATGTGAGGGGTTCTTCCAGCAGCGATAGCATCGAAGACGCTTACGTTACCAGATCCAGGCGGTTGTTCAGATGATACATAGGAGAATATCCTAGCGAGCTCCTTAAGCGTATATTCAAGGGCTGATGTTCCATCGATGTATATCAAGCCATGAGGTTCAAGCAAACGGCATAAGCATTTCAATAACGTCGTCTTCCCTGAACCATTTGGACCGACCAATCCAATGAACTCGCCCTTTCGTACATTAAACGATATCGCCCTCAATACATCTGGGCCATCATACTTGAACGATAATCTCTCCACGTCGATAGTTATTTCGTCATTCATAACGCCTACCTCTTCTCATCAATAGATGCAAGAAGATGGGCACGCCGATGAGTGAGGTTATAGCCCCAACGGGCAGCTCAGCTGGTGCTATCGCCATCCTAGCGGCGATATCGGAGGCCGCCAATATTAATGACCCTATCATCATGCTTAACGGTAACAACATCCTATGGTCATTGCCTACCAAGAGCCTCGATAAATGAGGTCCGATCAAGCCTACGAAGCCTATTATTCCGTTAAACGCTACGGCCGATGCGGAAAGGGCGGAAAGGGCCATTAGAAGAAGGTAGCGAAGGCGTATTACGTTTATGCCCAATTGACGGACTTCGTCATCCCCTAGGAGCAATACGTTAAGCTTCCTAGCCTTAAGGAGCGTAAAGGAGACGGTGAGGAGGAAGATAGGGAACATCACATGTAGAAATCGCCACGACGATGCAGAGAAGCTTCCGAATAACCAAAAGAGGACGCCATATGCTTTCTCGCCCCCCAAGATTAACGTTATCGTCGTCGCTGAGGAGAACAAGAAGCTTGTCGCCAACCCTGAGAGGACGAAGTTTAACGGCGAGCCGCTCGTTACCTTCGATAGTAAGAGGGTTAACGAAAGAGCAGCAATTGAGCCTAAGAAGGCCGATGAGGGGATGGCGTAAGGCGAAGCTGGTGAAAGTAAGGATAGCCCTAATAACATCGAAGCCGATATCCCAAATGCAGCGCCTGAAGATATCCCCCCTATGTAAGGATCGATGAGCGGGTTACGAAATAACGTTTGCATGACCGCTCCTGAAGCTGATAATGAGGCGCCTACGATGATGGCGGAGGCCAACCGTGGGAGTCTTATGTCGAAAATTATCGACCTTAAAGTGATATCGCTTGAGTCTAAGCCTATGAGCATCATTACAACCTTTGATATGCTCATCCGTAAGGCTCCAAGTGAAAGCGATATTATGCTTAAGAGCGCTAACGACGTAAATCCGATTATTATGATCATAACGAGCTTAGCCTTCTTAACCTTAACGTAGGAAGTTTGGCTCAACATTAACGCCTCGGTTAAGCTTCTTCAAGTTAAAAAGGAGTCTCCTTACGTGCTAGCTCTTCAATGGCTTAACTGGGAAGATCGGGCTAACGTACTTCACGTAATCGTCTCCGATAACGGTTGGCAGGGGCTCGACCTTGAAGAGGTCAGGGTATAAGATCTTAGCTAAGAGCTCGATAGCTTCGATAACGCGAGGCCCCTCCCTTAGGAAGGCGTTCTCGGCTTGTCCATGTAATAAGTAAACCCTTCCATGTTTTATCGCGCTTAACCCCTCGAAGCCCGGGATGGCCATCAACCTCTCCATGGCCTCCTCGGGCCCTAACATCAAATGACCGAGGCAAACTATCATGACCTCCGGATCCTTCATGATGACCGGCTCCGGGCCGACGGAGATCCAGCCCTCCGCATCCACGAAGATATTGTAGCCGTCCGCTGTTCGGATGATGTGATGC
>WUQV01000009.1 GCA_009889585.1 Candidatus Bathyarchaeota archaeon
GAGGATCGATCGCTCGACCTCCCCTTGGATCCCTTCTGACGGAGGCTGTTTAAAGCCGACGAGCGGAAGGGCCGCCGTCGCTCTTCCCTCCTTCACTGCCTTTCGAGCCCTCTCTACGTTCAGCTCATCGACTCGTATGCCTCTTCCGATGGGAAGCCCGTTGAGGCCTAAGGCGATTAAGTAATCTCCGACTTGAGGTTCGTTAAGCGGAATTCCGCTCAAGGCCCTTCGGCTTAAGAATTTATTGAACAAGTAGGATTGATAGGCTTGGGTGAATAACTTGCGCAACCTCAAGGGAAGCCTTCGAAGGGCTCCTACGTAATCGCCTGGGCTTTTAACCAAATGATTTAGCATGGCGCGTTCATGTTTAAGATGTCGTGGGAACATCCGAAGAACTTGCCGAACGTCTCCAGTTCTTAGGAGGAGCTCTCGAGCCTCACGAGCAGCTTGGCTTTCGAAAGGGCTCGGGTCGGCTAAGTAAATCATCGCAGCCTGTTCAACGTCCCCTTTCACGAGCGCCCTTCCAACGAGATGCGTTAAAGGCCTTATCGTCCCGAAGCGTTGATGGCCGAAGAAGTTCAAAATTCCTCCTAGTTCGTCGAGCTCCTCCTCGATGGCGTTCGCACGCCTCGTGACCTCCGAGCTCGGATAAGGTATATTCCTGATGATAATGTTAAAGCGATTGCCGAGGAGCCGACGAGCTGATATCCCCTCCTTTGAGTAACGAATCGGATACAACATCATGTCCTTAACGTTCAATCGAAGGGATCTTTCGAACGTTATGCCACGTATGCTAACGTATTGGGCGGTAAGTGCTTTAGCGTCTTTAATCCCTGCTATCGAAATGTGCTTAAAGGAAACCCCTACTCCCTTTGCTATCTCCTTTAACGCCAGTAAGTTAGCCCAACAGCGTTTCACTAGAACGCAGATGAGATACTCGCCTTCACCGCTAGGCGGCGAAGGAGGGCCCGATTTAAACGAGGCCTCCGCTTTAGAGCCGTCCGTTAAGATCTCTTCGACGACGAAATCCTCTGGAAGCTGTTTAATCCTTCCCTCGATTCCAGGCGTCTTAGTGGCGTAAACTTCTATGCCGAGCTTCCTCTCGATCTCAGGAACCCCCACGTTAACCCCTTCAAAGAAGCGGAAGATCCTTCGTGACTTCGTCTACCTGCTTCGTTGGAGCTGGGCCTATCCCTAGGCAAGTGATCGTATTAGGTGGGAGCTCCGTAAGGCCTCTGTCCACGATTAACGCGGTCGGCAAGCCGAGCTCCTTCGCTCGACGTTCTAACTCCAATAACTTCAACTCATCGTTTACTTTTACAACGACTTTGCACTGCCCCTCTTCCATCCAAGCCCTCCATCGCTCTGGATGCATTACTCTCGCTAGCTCAGACGCTGAGACGGCGGCGTGCCCTACTTGAGCTGCTAACTTCCCCTTGCTCATCTTAAGGTCGGCCCTTACGACGATGACCTGCTTATTCTTAACTACATCGGCGTGAAGTCCACCTGCGAAAGCTGGGGGATGAAATCCGATGCGCTTATATTCTCCACCCATCCTTTCTCCCGTCTACCTGTAGGCATGAGGTTGGCATGCGTACCTTTTCCGGTAGCCCTGCTCCACGTAAAGCCGAATAGGAATGCCGGACGGACGCAGTAGGGCTGGGATAACCCGAATTCAAGTCTGTGAAGACGCCAGCAGGTCGTCGAAGAAGCAGGAAGCCCCACGCGATAGCTTGGGGTAGTCCACACGCGGACAAGGGATTCCCTCAATTGAAGCGCCGCCCTCTAAATGAGGAAATCAGCCCAAAGAGTATCGAGGACGCGATAAGGTAAAGCACTACTGAGAGGTTCTTCGGCCCTCGAATTAGCTTAAGCAAAGACCTCCCTTGGAAATCCACGTCTTCAACGTCCTCAAGAGCACCCTTAAGGCCGAGGGCCGCGCACGATTTCAAAAGCCGATCGAGCTCCTCATCCGATAAGGAATGGATCATCTTCCTAAGGAATAGCATCACAGCCAAGTCGAAGCCCAAGGCCTTCTTCCACTTAACCTGATACCGC
>WUQV01000010.1 GCA_009889585.1 Candidatus Bathyarchaeota archaeon
CGTTGATCAAGGCTTTTAAGAGTGCCGCCTATCTCTCCGAGGCGATAATAAATCAAAGCTAGTTGGGATTGGAAGGTCAGAAATATGCCGAAGAAGCCCTCCCACGTTACGTACGGTGAAGCGAAGAACGATAGCGCTATAGCTAAATAGCCGAGCGCCGCTGAGATGATAAAAGCAACGTCCCTATACGCCTTAAGCCGAGCTTTTTTAACGTAACCCATCGCAAATCCTGCCAGCAGCATTACGAGGCCGCTTATTAGGGTGAGCAAGGCGAACATCAATAGCAGGATGACCTCTCGAAGGCTTCTGTAAAGCGCGATTTAAATTTTTCGTAACGATTAAACCGTGCCCTTTAGAAAAGCTAATCGTTTGTAAAGTATGATGTTAAATAGAGGTTATTACGAAGGAGCCTTAATAAGGAGAGATAAGACCTCGTTAGATGGGCTTTTTAGCAAAATGCGACATGTTATGAATGCGATAGGCTCTCTACGAATTCGATCTTCTGATAATAACAACGGTTAAAGCTGTAGTTTCGTACTACAAATCTTGGGGTTAAACTGCTTCTAGCTAGCGTTAAGTTTATTAACTAGCGTAACTTCAATACCTTCGATGTTTGAAAAGCTCTACACGACGGGCGAGGTCGCTAGGATCTTCGGCGTTTCTTACGTCGCCGTCAAGAAGTGGGCTTACTCCGGGAAAATCAGGTATATTAAGACGCCGGGCGGGAAGTATAGGTATCCTGAGAGCGAGATTAAAAGGCTTCTTGGAGAGCAAGCGCCTAAAGGGAGGGTAGCTGTTTACGCTCGCGTTAGTTCCGCCGATCAAAAGGGTGATTTGGAGAGGCAGAAACAAAGGCTTTTGGAGCACGTTAAAGCTAAAGGCTATCAGGACGTAATAGTGCTAGAGGACATAGCTTCAGGGTTAAACGAAAATAGGAAGGACTTAGCCAAGCTTTTCGAGCTGATCTCACAAAGACAGATAGAGGCCGTCTTCATAACCTATAAAGATAGACTTACGAGGTTCGGCTTCAGGTATTTAGAAGCCTTCTTCAACTCCCATGGATGTAGAATAGAATACTTAGATGCTGAAGGGGTTAAGGAGCCTCAGAAAGAGCTTGTAGAGGATCTAATAGCTGTAGTGACGAGTTTTGCCGGAAGGATCTACGGCGCGAGGAGCCATAAGAAGCGTAATGTAGTAGAGGCGGTTGAACGTGCGATTAGAGAAGGTTAAGCTTACAGCGAGTTTCAAGGTTAACAAGTCCACAAGTTTGGAGCTTCTATTCTCAATCTACCGAGAGGTTCTATGCATCCTTTTGGACTACGCCCATAGCAAGGCTATAACGAGCTTTAAACGCCTAAAATCGGAGAAATACCATGAGATGAGGGCTCGCTACCCCGATCTGCCATCCCACTATATCCATACAGCTTGCCAAATGGCTTGCTCGATATATAAGAGCTTTAGAAAGCTCAAAAGGCGAGGTAGGGCTAAATCGGATAAGTCGTCTTTCAAAGGGAGCGCGATAATGCTCGACGACCACTTGTTCTCAATAAACTTGAACTCGTGGGAAGCTTCGATAGCAACCGAGAATGGAAGGGTTAAACTCAAACTATGTCATGGAACGTACTATGAGAAGTTTAGGGAAATGAAAGTTGGGCAAGCATGGCTCGTTAAAAGAGGTGAGGATTGTTATTTAAAGGTAGTCTTCAGCAAAACCGTTGAATTATTGGAACAAAACGACAAAGCCATAGCTGTAGACGTTAACGAGAACAACGTAAC
>WUQV01000011.1 GCA_009889585.1 Candidatus Bathyarchaeota archaeon
AGTTCAAAGTGTGATGGGCCCGGCCGGATTCGAACCAGCGACCTTCGCCGTTCCCAACGAATCAGCCCTCGTCCGTGAGGGCGACGTCCTACCAGCTAGACCACGGGCCCCATTTCATCATTCGCCGCTTATTTTTTAACCTTTCGATAACGCTGATGACGTTAAAGTGTTAACATTTAGCTGAAGTCCCTTCTCAATAGCTCCCTAACGGAGGGGTAAACGTACTTCAAAGGCCACTTCACCTCGAAGTTAGCGGCCTTCATCCTCGCTAACGTCGTATCATAAGGGTCCACGACCTCCTCCTCGAGGTTGAAGGGTAAACGGCGGTCGACCTCCGCCAATCTTTCGATTAAGCTCCACCTTTCCTCCTTCGTCATAAAGCGAGGATCAGCGCTCATAGCCGCAACGTGAAAGCTCACCTGATGATCGAGGAGGTGTCGTATGGCTTGAAAGGGAAGCTCGAAAGCCTCAGGCCTCACTCCCGTCTTCCTAGTGAAGGCCTCTGGCGTCCCAGCCTTTAAGGAGACGCGGACGTGAACCTTTCCGAATCTAGAGATCCTTCGAACGTAATCCTCGTCTATTCCGAAGAGTATTCCGTTCGTCTCAAGGATGAATAAGTCGATGTCCTTAGACGTTTCGATAAGCTCAAGTAAGGCTAACAAGTGCTCCTTGCCTAACGTGGGCTCCGCGCCTGAGACGCGAGCTTTTCTCACACGATATTTACGAGCGGCCTCTACGATCCCTTGAAACGCCTCGCCTGGGGAGCAAAACCTGCCGAACCTCTCCGGGAAGTCCCTGCTCCAGCTCACCCAACAGAATACGCAACGTAAACAACAGCCGACGCTGTATCCTGTGGCGATACCGCCGTAAACGCCTGTTGCGTAAAAGTCCTCGTACTTACGTTCTAAACCGTTAGAGCCTAACCTCGTGACGATTCGCTCCGTATCCTTAGCTAATTCAACGGGGTCGAAGGGCTTGAAGTTCGGCGTAAGGAAGCGCTGATACTCCTTTAACGTCGAAGCCTCGTTTTTGCTCTCACATAAAGGCATCGCTTAACCCGCTTAAATCGCAGCCTTAAACTTAAGGAGGATCATCCACGACCCTCCTGCTCCTTCTCCACCCTCCCTTGAGAGGGTCTCGTCGCGAGCAATTTATCTAAGTAATCGCGGAAGAAGAACCAAACGGCGAAGACCCCTATGGATATTCCGACGCCGATCGATAGCCCGGTCGTTAAAGCGCCTTTAACGGGCTCGCTAAGGGCCGTCATATCCACGAGCATGGCCGTCAATAAGAGGAGGATTACGAATAATACGTAGCTTCGAAGCCTAGCTTCTACCTTCGCCTTGCCCGTTATCGCGCTAAAAGTTGCGAAAATGATGATAATTACTACGATGACGCTAATAATGCGAGCTCCATAATGCAATCCCTCAGCTACTAATTGAGTATATTGAGCTCCAAGGAGGAAATCGGCTATCATATATAAGGCGATAAGAGATATGCCTAAGTCGGCTAAAAATATAATGAGATTATTTAAGGAAAAAGGTAAAGAAGTTCCAGTTAATCGATAAATCATTCTATCCAATTCAACAAACCCTAATAATTTTTGAAGGAAAATGTTCATCATCTTAATCGCTAAAAGTGTAATTACGATTATCGCTAACACCGTAAGTATCTTCGGTACAAGGTACACGACCTCTTTTGACATCTGATTAAAAACCTCTATTAACGAGCTCCACAACGCCTCCGCCATGAGCATTACCGTTTAAAGAACGAAATTAACGCAGATAAACGTTGTCCTAACTCACGACGATGATCAAGAGCCGATATATAACGTATAAGACGATGAGGGCTAACGTTAGCGCGAGAAGCTTAAGGGCCATTAAGGCCGTTTCCCTTGAGATTTCGACGGCGACCTTATAGCCCGTCACGCTGCTACGGTAAAGTACGTACGAGTAAGTCCTAGCGGCGTCCTCCGGTACGACGGCTACCTCAGGCACTGTTAATAAGGCTAGGAGAACTGAGGATAACTTCATCAAAAACGTGATGAAAAGGGCGAGGGCGTAATCCCCCTTCGTCATCATTCCTACCGGGGCCACTAACAACTGGGCCAAGTGGCCTAACGTCGCTAGGAGCACGCTCGATCGAACGGCTCCGAACCACTTATTGTAACTGGCGAATAGGAAGCTCCCGAGGAAGTTCGCCGCCGTATAAGTGAAAGAGGCGTACGCCGAGATGGGAATGTGGAGAATCGGCGCTGGAGTTACTAATATTAAGAGGGGGCCTAATGCGTTTAACCCATGTCCAACCCTTAAGGCCTTAAACGAGCTCCTCCTCCAAGCTAAGGAGGCGAATATGCTCGTCACGCCTCCGACTAAGTTTAACAAGGCCATTAAGAAGTCTGGCCCGCGCAGGTAGCCTATGAGGTAAGACGCCCAAAGGACCCCGAGAAGGTTTCCCGACGTTAACAACGTTACGAAGAAGAACGCCGTGGAGAACGCCCTCTCAGGTCCCTCAAGCGCCTTCGGCGTCGGCATGCCTTCGAGGTGGGATAACTTTAGGAACGTAATCAACGAGGTAGAGAGGAAGCCTATTAAAGCTCCTAGCGGATAGATTGTAGCAAACTCCTCGCCCTCTGGAAGCGAAGCTAATAAAAGCGTTCCTAAGGCAAAGCCGACGATGTTCGACGCTCCGCCGCTCGCCGATCTCTTCGCTAAGACATCCCTTACGTCGTCCTCTTCAAAGGATCCGTAAATGACGAGGCTTATGAACGTGCCGGTGAGAAACGAAAGGATTGAGATCATGGAGTATAAAGCTGAGATGAACAACTTATCACGAACGAATGGAATGATGAACCAAAGGGCTCTTTCTAACGCATGAAAAACGATTAACTTTAGCTTCACGTTTCTAGTAACAAACGCTAAATGTCTGTAGATTAACGCTCCAATTAACACTGGAGCTACCATCGAAATGAACAGTATGAGCGATATCTCTTCGATTCCGTGCCCTAAGGAGACGAGGAATACGATGAATAACCCTCTAGTTAAGGATACGTACGCCCCTGCGAAGGCAAGCTCAAGCGTTAAAAGCCACTTAAGTTTGATGACTTCGTACTTCCTCATCTATTACCGCCCGATCGATCCGCAGCGGACTCAGTGGCTATTGAGACGTTTAACGAGCTTGAAAAACCTTTATAGATACGCCTCCTCTGTTCGAAGCGAATAACGCGGGGGTTGCCAAGCCTGGTCAACGAGGAAAACCGCCTGGTCTTCCTTGAAGGCGCAGGACTGAGGCTCCTGTCCCATAGGGGTTCGTGGGTTCAAATCCCACCCCCCGCACCAAATCCTCCGATCGATTTGTTATGGAGTAGGTTCAAGCGTCAGCTTAAAATATTGTTAAGACCTGATATTATTTTCTTTCTAGAAATAATGCTAGCTTCTCTCACGCAGTCGCTAAATAACGTAATCCTTTAAAGCGCTAAAAAGCCTACTTTTTCCAATACTCCTTTTGCAGTATTTGGGAAATATCCGGCATCTTCTACGGCAGATACCCATAATATCACCCTTTCTGAGCAGCCCAAAGATTTAAGCCTCTCCTTAACCTCCCTAGGGAATTTACATACGACCATCCTTCTAGGGCCGATTTCAACGTCCTCGATAACGACGTTCTTCACGTCCGTGAAATAACCTTTAACTAACGTGCCAAGGGTTACGACATCAACCTTTCCGAATACCTTAAGCTCTAACTCATCTACAAGGGCTTCATCAGCTATGATGCCAGTAGCACCAGTATTAACTAAAGATATATCGCTGAACCCCTTTGTTTCACTACAAATTTTGATCTTAGCTCTTACGTGCATTACTATCCCCTTCCGTTTGTAGGATTACAAGAAGATTAAAAGCCTTTCGAAAGCATTATAAAGCCTGAAAAAGGAACTATACTTGGCGAATTTCATTTCATGATAAAATAAAAATGATAAATAAGCTGATTTCTTATACGATAGAATATTCTTTATTCGTGCGTATATGCAATTACATAAGTTGATCTCTACTAGGACGCTTAATTCGAAACATCGAAAGTACGTATTGAATTGTCTGATAGCTTGGTACAGAAGCGTTGAGAATCGTATAATCCCTGTCGAAAATTATCCTACTAAGGCTGCCCGATCTCGTCGAGAGTCTGTTCTATCTCTTGAAGTCAGCACGAATTGGATCCTTGTTAAGCGACTTTGACCTCCTTAAAACCTAAGGTGGCGTAAATCAATGATATGAAGGGCAGCAGAAGGATAGGTAGAAACTCTGTAGACCTATACAGCGCGGGTATGTTCGCATAGATGATGCTAATTATGCTTATAGATACTCGCGTAAACAAGCGCGTCATAGCTCTTAAGGTAGAATGCCTATTCCAATGATGAGTAAGCGCTCTACATGAATATTAGATACTCTATGTTAAGTCACGGGGCTGATGAAGCCAATCCTCAGGCCGATAAAGACTAATTCGTAAAGTAAGGCTTCCACTCCCGCATTGAAATCGGCCCTAGATTACCTATTAAGCTCGAAGCCTCTTTCCTTAAGCTTCTTCCATATATTCAACGCCTCCGGCGTATAAATTGCTTTCTTCCCGTAATGCAGTTGACATGGAAATTCCTCGCATAGAAAGCAACATTTCACACCTTTCCCCTTGGAGCATTTCCAAAAAGCGCAGATCTCATATCCAGACTTCCTTAATTGTTCGTTACTCCATTCGCATCCCAAGCATCTCTTCTCTTCACGTCTGTAAATTGGGCAATACTCGCAGCATATACCACATGCTCCAATCTGGATGCTGACCATCCCTATTAAGAATGACATTCCCTAGTAAAAATCTTTACTGTCATGTAGATGCTGAAGAAGGGAGAAGTAGCTCAAGCTGAGGTGATCGTAAAAGAAGGCATAGCATAGACCTCCTAACGCAATTAAAAGATTCTTTTTTATCCATAGAATCCTGACTTCCGAAGACGTTCCTCTAAAGCCTATATCGATCTACGAAGCTTCGAAGTTAGCAAGCTAACATGAGAAGCCCTTGTAACTGCTTACGCTCATAGTCAAGACTCTAATGCCATAGTTACAGTCTAGCGAACGTAGCAGGCTCGGAAACAGACGCAGAGTTCCTACGGTCCATTCAAATGCTGAGGAGGAATCCGAGAGAGCTAGAGGCGGTTGTCCCTGAAGTCAAGGGGCTAATGTTCAGGAAAGATAT
>WUQV01000012.1 GCA_009889585.1 Candidatus Bathyarchaeota archaeon
CGCTGGTTCAAATCCGGCCCTCGGCACCACTCCTCGACATTATTTGGGTTTTTCTTCGATTCTATCTGTAAAAATTCGCCCTTTAAACGTTTTATTGTCTCTTTTAAGGCATTTTCAGCTATTTTAGAGACGTTTAAGCCCAAAGCTTTTGCTTCTCTTAACACGTCTTCATCTATCCTTATCGAGGTGATTACGGACTTGCTCATCCCGATCAGGAGTATTAGGCGTAATACAAGTATAAAGTATTCGCATGCAAAGCCATTCGGCTTGAGGATGGAGAATTTTGAGAATGCTTATAAAGAGAATATAGAAAGCTTTATAAGGCTTTGTGAACGAAATAAGAACAGGGATAACGTGGTAAGTTTAAACAGCTGCTTGAAATATTTTAAAAGGAGCAAGTCTGAAGTCGAAATTATAGTTACGAACTTTCCTGATGAGGATTCTTCACGGTATCCTACAATGTCTAAAGAGGCGGAGGAAACTTTAAAAATGCTTACAGAAAGATATAGGGCAAAGCTTTGTGAAGTAGCGGAGAAGATAGCGAAAAAGAAGGGAAGGGATTACGTCAAAATAGAAGATGTAAGGGAAGCTATAAGGAAGGTATAAGCTAGTATTTCCAAGGCGAATTAATTTCACTGATAAGGCTAAACAAGATCTTGATCAAAAGATAGAATTATATCGAGAAACTAAAGAAACGCTTGCACGCTTAATTGCTTTGAAGAGAGGACATAAAGAGATAACTCAAAATGATGTAAAGAAAGCTGATGAAAAGATTAAACGTGAAATACGTGTTCCAGCAGTTTTCATTGGATTGGCACTATTTCAAATCGGTTTAATCATTAACTATGGCTTAAATGTATTACCAATTACAGTATGTATTGCATTAATGATTCTACCAATAATGTTAATAATTTACTATTTTAAGAAATTAGTTTAAAAGGTGATAACAGTATTTACTATTTTATCGCACATACTCCTTAAGAAATTTTGACAAAATATCGTAATGTTACTTCAAGCCCTGTATTTTGGCTTGTCTCCATAATCCTTCTAGGAAATATCGAACTTCGAGCCGCTGAACATCTAAACGTTACTACAATTTAAACGTAAATCGGTACCAAAAACCCAAGACCTCTAATATCCGATTTCCTTCATTATTTGGTGCCGAATGATGAAGACATTTCGACCAGGCTTGACGAATGGGAGCTAAAGCTGTTGATGGCGTTGCTTTACGCCGCGGTCGAAAGAGAAAGGATTGAGATGAAGCTCAGGCGCAGGCTAGCTAAATCCGGCTCATACGACGACCAGTTAAAGAGCCTGGACGAAAGGGAGGAGGATTACAAAAGGATAAGGAGGCTTTACAAGAGGTTGGATAAGCTTTATACGCAAACGATTGGTTAGCTTTGTAAGCAATTGCTTAAGGAAAGATTGCTATTGATTCCTAGGCCTTAAATCTTTGAAATGATGTTTGAATATTTCTCCATTTTCCTTCATAAACTCTAATAAGTAAACGCTTGTGTCAACACTAACGTAAAGATATCAAAGGTTGTATCCGCCCTAAGCTTAACTTCTTTATAGGATTTAGCTTTTACTTCTTTAACGAGGTATCTAAAGGTCTCAGGATGTATTATACGAAGTTCTGAGAAAACTTCATTTTTCTTGTAATATCCGGCGCTACTATCGCATCATCAATTTTCAAGCTAACGCTAAGGGAGACCATCTAACCAACCCTTCGTAAATCCTTTTACTAATCATAAAGGATGTCATAGACTTTAGCTTAAGACTTTTAGGTTAGCTTTATCATAAATTTCTCTTAACATTCTTATTCCTTGAGGTGTGTAATGCTTTGCTAAAACGTTTTTAGGCGTTCTTCCTTGAAAGATGTCAATGTATCTATCTGGAACGAAGGCCTCGCCCATCTCTTGGCTAAAGAAGTCCCTTAAATCCTTAGGCTTCAAGCATACCTTAGACTTTTCTTTAGCCTTGTTTCACTCAAGAACAAAAGTACCATGGGTCAGTAGAAAGAGCTTCTCGCTTCTTTTCTGCCAAGGATTTTTAATCTTCTCAAACTCCTTAAGGTAAAATTCAGCCTCTTCATTGTAAAAAGATATTCCTGAATGCTTGTTTTTCCGAAATGACAATTAGGTATAATACATCTAAGATTTCTATCGATGTCTCCTTTCTTCAAGTTTAAAACCTCGCCTTTTCTTAGCCCCGATGTGGCTAGAAAGAGGGCAATGCACTTAACCTCTATACTATCTATGGCTTCAATGAATCTCTTCACTTTCTCCAGCTCTATCTCCTCTTTATCTTAAGAGAGCTTGTAGGGTGCTTATAACCATCCATAAAAGGCAAACCTTTGTAATCCCTGAAATAAGCTTTGAAGGCAGAGATTATGTTAGAGACGTAATCAGGTTTACAAGTTTCTTTTGGATATAGGCTTGAATATCTCTATCAGCAATAACTTTTCTATCTTTAAGATAGGCCTTAACTCTTCGAGCATAATGCCCAGTAGTCTCTTTGCTTAAGTTTAATTTTGCATGACAAAGAGCTTAAAATCCTCTAAATCCTCAAGCATTCTCTTATTCTCAAGCACCACGGATTAATCAGCGACAAGTTGAAAGGCACATTATCCCTTCCGTTTTTAATTGATTAAGGACGCTGTTACCGTAAAGCTCCTGAAGAAATTTTGATTTGATTATACTTTTAACATCATTTCTTCCTGAATTTGAAACACCATCAAGTAAATAATTAAATATGCGAAAGATAATAAGGGCCTCGTAGGTTATGGAAGCGTTGAAGGTTAAGGATCGAGTAAGAATTTACAAGAACGATAAATCGATAGAAGTTGACGCATTATTCGATTCAGGATCCGCCAAAAGCTTTTGGCGGAAAAGCTCGGCTACGAGCCGTACGCAGAGCCTATTAAAGCTCCGTTGGCTGTGAAAGGTCATGAGGCGGAAGTCATAAGAAATTTAACAGTCTACCTAAGATGGCAGGTTATAAGTTGCTCCTTATGGAAGTCCTAGGCGTAATAGAAGTGTTAAGAGTGAGTGTAATAATCAGGGTGACATAATGGAGAAGGATAGAATTACCTTAAAGAGAATACCGCCGAGGCTTTATCTTTTCCAATTTTCATGACTTCTTCGCTTGGTAAACTTTATGGGATTCGGAAATGTGATGTGAGCGATGCTCGAGAGATATTATCTGTCGTAAATAATAGGATGGCGAAGCACCTAAGGGATGTTAACGTTAACATAAGTGAGGTAACCCGTAGGTACATCATTAGCAAGGGCAAGAGGATGAAGGTCACGGGCCCCGTCTTCGTCGGGATATCTGCTGAAGTCGTTGAGTAAGACCATCAGCGTGAGCCTCCCCTTATCCTAATGGAAAGCTCAGAAAGGGCTGAGGAAATCTTTATATAATGGCTGGCTAATCAATGATTAGGGACATGGCTTTCTAGAAAGATGAAGAGTTCAGCTTAGTGAACCACGAAGGAGATTTGCATGTATATCGAAAAGGAGTTGTAGGTCCTTGCGACGTAGTAGAAGGCTTCTTTAAGCCAGACGATAAACCAATAGTACGTACTACATCATATTGCACCAGAGCTGGTGAGCCGGTCATAGTTTTAATCGGAGCGAAGAGAAAGGAGCCGTTTGAAGGATTTCGAATAGTGATTTCAAGGATCGACGGAAAGATGCTGTTCAAAGCTTCATATATTGAAGGATTGCCGAAAAGATCTCGTACGTGCAGGTAATTGAAATGGATATAGGTAGTTTTTGCCACTAGGTCGTAAATAAGAGTAATGCTGAGGCTTATAGGAAGATAATTCCACTGGAGTACTTTAAGGAACCCGTTTTTACTTACGATGACATCTTGAAGAGATTCGGCGAAATGACTTTCTATAGTTATGAGTTAGAGGTTGACACTCTCCACGACTAAGGTCGGGAGGTTCTCGCTTCTGGTGATGCTTCATCGCTCAGCGACTCATCGGTGTTTGCCTCGTCCTTCATGGCTCGCACCTTCGAAGCGAAGGGCGTGCCACCGCCCCGTTATCCCTACCCTCAAAGCTGAGCCCTTAGGGCTTGTCGCTAAGCCCGTTCGACTCAGCCTTTCAACGGGCTTGGGATTATCGGCACCCTCACGGGGTGCGTCGTCCTGTTTCCGCCTTAACGGCAGGCCGTCCCCTCAGGTTCCGACGGGGTTGGAGGAGCGGAGCGCATTTAAGCGTTACGCCATTCATCCCCTAACTTTAGTTAGGGGCTTTTTGGCTAACTTTTTGTAAAATTGTTGGTGTTACAGCCCTACAAACTGAGGCTTCACATCCAGGATACGTGCGTTTAGTCTACATACTCCCAGAGTACTAAGGAAAAGGGATAGGGACATCACTTGCAGCCTACATCGAAGCTGAGGCAAGAAAGTTGAGGCTTAAAAGGCTAAGGGTTCCTTACGTAGTATGAACGCGTATTAGGCATAAACTTTTATGCTAAATTTGGCTTTAAGGTTGTCGAAAGACGAGAAAAACCTTAGGGGCGCGATCTCTTCTTCGAAAAGGAACCTTGAGGAACAACTGATTAACGAGCCTTTAAATTCGGCTGTTAAATAAGAATTTCTTTTTAATTAAAAATTCTTCCATCGGAAGAAGAGACACGGGATCGTTGAGAATTAACACGACGGAATGCATAAATCGGACCTCGTTTGTGAAATATAACCGCTCGGCGGGCTTAAGGAAATGGCGCGAACTTTCAAGGAAATAGAGGTAGAAGGGAAGTTAGCCTACGTTCTTTTCGACACGGGCTCGACGCGCTCCTACGTCAGAAAGGAGTTAGCCTCAGACGTCAAACGGAAGATAGTCCCATTCAACGTCGGCTTAGGCGGCCGCACTTATAGGATCGACGAAGCATGCTTACTTAATTGCGCGATAGAAGGACTTCCATTCGATGCCGAAGCCCATCCCGTTGACGACCTTGGCTTCGATGAAAGGGGAAGGAGAATAGACGCCGTAATCGGCGCGTTAACCATGGAGAAGTGGGTTTTGATACCGAATCCGAAGACAGGGGAGATAGACTTAACCGCGTTAAGGAGAAGGGAGTTTACAGAGTTTTAATGGATGAAGCAGCTAGTTCTCTGATGAGTTCTAGCCAGCGTCGTAGACGAGACAACGCTCATCGGCATCCTTACCCAAAAGGTAAAAATCGCTTTTTCCTCTCTAGGCGCCCAAAATTCTTTCCTGAGCATTAGATGAGAGATTAGCGTATCGGCGGCACTACGCTTAACGCAGCTCAAAGCGGCTGGTAGCTCTTAAAGTGAAGAAGAATCGGTCTCGATGAATAATGCTTATCAGGTGCCCACTTAATCTAAATTAAACGGCAGCTTAGGCGGATGAGCGTTTGTCCCAAGGTTATTGGAGGCGTGAGGCGCTAAGGTGGTTAGACGACGGAAAGCTTACTAAGGAGCAGGCACTACGCGGCCTCCTGTTTCCATTCACAACAAGCAGCTGAGAAAGCGGTGAAAGCCGTCTTGTACTTGAATAGGGTTGAAGCCAAAGGGCATTCGGTGCTCGAGCTCCTCGAGAATTTAGAGGAGGTTAGCGATTTAGAGCTTAAGGAGTTCTACGCTAGCGCTCGCTTGCTTGATAAACACTACGCCCCTCCTAGATATCCAAACTTGCACCCAGGAATCCCCCTGCCAAGCTATAAATTGTACTCAGAGGAGGATGCTGAAAGGTGTATCGAATCAGCAAGAAAGATTGTAGAATTTATGAAGAAGTTGTTAGAGAGTTGAAGAAATTCATAGGTCGAGTGATTAACATATTAAAGCCGAAATTAGTGATTCTATACGGTAGCTTCGTGAGAGGAGATTGGCATGATGGCAGTGATTTAGATGTGCTCGTAGTTTCAGATAATGTGCCACTAAATTTTAAGGATCGATGGGACTTTTTATATGATGTGATTATGGGATTCCC
>WUQV01000013.1 GCA_009889585.1 Candidatus Bathyarchaeota archaeon
GATAATATTTCAAGAGTTCTCGTTGTTCCCTTGGCGTACGACGTTGGAAAACGTGAAGTTCGGCCTTGAGGTACGAGGCGTAGACGACGAGGAAGCGGAGCGCACGGCCTTAAGGCACTTGGAAGTCGTTGGCTTACTTGGATTCGAGCGCGCCTACCCCCATGAGCTCTCTGAGGGCATGAAGCAAAGGGCGGCGATAGCGAGGGCGTTAGCCGTCGATCCTCCCGTCCTCCTGATGGACGAGCCCTTCGCCTTTTTGGACGCTCAAACGAGGAACCTCATGCAAGCAGAGCTCCTTAGGACGTGGGAGAAGGCCAAGAAGACCGTGATCTTCGTGACGCATAGCGTCGACGAGGCGGTGTTCTTAGCTGATCGCATCGTCGTCTTGACAGCTAGACCAGGTCGCGTGAAGAGGATTTATGAGGTGAACCTTGAAAGACCTAGGAAGCGAACGTCTAAGCCCTTTATGGAGATAAGGGAGGGAATTCTGAGCCTCCTTGAAGAGGAGGTAATCATCGCTAAGTCTTGAGCTTAATCCTCAGCTAGTACGCGATCTTCGTACATACGATTCCCACGCTCGTGGGTATTCCACGGCCTAGCTTGAGTTTAATAATCCCTTGAGCTTTTACCTAAAGGGGGGATATGTGAAGAGGAAGGCCCTCTTAGTAGCGTCGATAGCGATATTAGCGATTGTAATCATCGCTGGCGCAGCCCTTTACGCCGTTTACCTTCGACCAGCCCCTGGCAAGCTCAGGGTCGGGTACTTAACCGCCGACCTTCATCATTTGGCCTTCTTCGTCGCGATGGACAAGGGCTTTTACGCCGATGAAGGGCTTGATATCGAATACGTTGCCTATCCCGGCGGCGTCGCGGTAATGGATGCGTTTAAGGCCGTGGCCATAGACATCGGCATGCTCGGCACGGCGCCTGCAACCTTCAAGCACATTCGTGAAGGAATCGACATCACGGTCATCGCTTTCTGCAACATGGAGGGGTCGAGGCTCGTAGCC
>WUQV01000014.1 GCA_009889585.1 Candidatus Bathyarchaeota archaeon
CGAGTTAGCACGAGCTAAAGCCCCCGTTAAAATCGATCCTCCGATCGTAGTCCTTACGAGTTCTACCTTCAACCAACGCTTTAGCCTCTCGGCCTTAGCCATCGGCACTTGAGGCGGGATCAAAGCTAATCTATCGTTTGCCAACGAGTAAACTCCAATGCTTGCCGTTCCAAAGAAGCTCATTAGGAATATCGGCGTATTAACCTCCCTCCGCTAAGCGAACGTAAACGTTCCCCTCCTCATCCTTCGAAACCCTCACCTTGATCCTCCTCGGAGGCTTTTCGATCCCATGCCTCCAAACCCATTCGTTAACTTCGTTATCGATAATGACCTTGCCTACTTCCTCCTCAACCTCCTCCCCAGCCTTAGGCTTAAGCTTCATGTGGCGTTGGACGAAGCCTTTAATAAGGCGCATAGCCCTCGGAGCCCTTCTCTTACGAGGGGATAGCCAAGCCCTTCTTAACGGAATCGTATAAACCCTCTCCTCCACTACCTTCACCTTTGGTCTCTCCTCGGCTTTAACCTCGCCTTTGGAGGCTTCATCCCCTTTGGGCTTCACGTCCTCTCCCTTATCGGTTAATCGTATTTTAGCCTTAGAAGGGGGAAGGCGGATTTATAAAAATGGGCGACCAGGAAACTCACGGTTAAAACCGTGAGATGAATGGGCAAAGCTTAAATGCCGTGGGTTTCGATCGAATTTCAGGACGTTCTCGTGCGGAAGGGCGTTCAGCTAACGGCGGTAGGGAAAGTTTTCAAAATCGAACAGGCTGAAGGTTTTAGCGTTAAATAGACATCTTAAGGAATACTTCAGCTTAGTGAAATGGTACCTTAGCTTCAATCCTGCTTCAAAAACGTTCCTCCATGAGAGCGGCTATGAGGAAGCTAAGAGGAAGTTTAGGCTAAATACTGTCCTAATTCAAACTGCAATGGATAAAGCGATTGAGATCCTAAAATCTTTTAATGAAAAAAGAAGAAGGATAGCGAGCTGAGGCTTAAGAGGATCCATACGTTTCGACAGGAGGTGTTACACTCTCTCGAGGACAATGAACGTCCTAACGCCATATTGGTTGACGTTAAGCCTTAACAGTAGAGAAAGGATCAGCTTGCTGATAGTTTTCGGAGGAAGACAGAGGCGGAGGAATGCGGCTAGAAACATTTGGAATGCGTTCCTTAAGATAGAAGCTGTTGAGGGCGATGAAGCTCAAGGGTTAAGTTCTATACCTATCAATACTTAACACAGAACCCAACTAATCTAGAATTCAGTTGAGGGAATTGAAAGTTCGCCCTGAACCTCGTAGTTGGGATCCCTTAAATCTTATCAAGAGGGTCGAGAGTAAGCTCCTTCCCTTTGAGCGAGATGAGTGATGAGCCCCGTCAGACCTATCGTCAATAATAGAATGGTCGCTGTTGCTTCCCAGTCACCTTTGGCCTCCCTTTCCCGTCCCTCCTCGTCAAGCAACTCCCTCAACCTCTTGGCTTCCTCAAGGCTTATCTCCCCTTCAGAGGCCTTCCTCAAGAGGTGCTTTATCTGCTTAACCCTCGAGGAAGAGCCTGAGAAGAGAGCCTTATTTGCATACTCTAACATACACCAGAAGGCCTCTACCTCAGGAATAACGAGCACCTGTTTCAAAGTTCCGCCGGTGAGAGGTTGATCATTCGATAAGTCAGCTATGCTTTCACGGGTTTTACGCCATCCTTTGAACGCGCCAATGAGTGCTCGCCACATCCAATTCAGTCTCTCATCGATCCTGCTTAGTTGCTCCCCGATACGGGCGAGCCTGTCGTTAGCCGTCCAAAACGCGGCTATTAAGAACGCCGTTAAGCCAACGAGGTATGTGACGATCACCTCTTGGCCCATCGGAATCCATCTGTAAAACTGGTTTATCAATCGCGCGGTAACGGAGCTAACCACGACGAGGAGAATGGTTAGGATGATGCGATTTACGGCTCTTAGTCGCATGATTATCTATAGCAGAGGACGATTCGGATGATAACCTTTTTGTCCGCTTTCTGAGGTATCAACTGTGTTGGAAAAGTCCATC
>WUQV01000015.1 GCA_009889585.1 Candidatus Bathyarchaeota archaeon
CTCGTCTCCAGCCCGCTTAGCCCTGTAATATTCGACGGCGGCCCAGCTCGTTCCACCGGCCCCTGCCACGTCGATGGCGTCGACGCCCACCCCCTCAAGCCTTCTCGCGTCCTCAGCGGCTATCCCAGCGCCCGTTTCCTTAACGATTATCGGAGCGTCCAACGAGTCCGCCACCTCCTCTATCCTCTCCAGGACGCCTACGTAATCGGGCTCGCCACCGACTTGAACAGCTTCGTGTAACGGGTTCAAGTGTATCACCAACGCATCAGCCCTTATCGCGTCTACAACCTTCCTAGCCCCTTCCAGCCCCCATTTGACGAGTTGAACGGCCCCTATGTTAGCCATCAAAAAGGCGTTCGGAGCCTTCTCCCTCGCTATCGAGAACGTCCTTTCGAGGCTCGGATCCTCTAACGCTGCCCTTTGGCTCCCTACGCCCATCCCTAGGCCTAATTCCTCAACGGCTTCGGCGATGGATGAGTTGATCCTAAGGGCCTCAGCCGTCCCGCCGGTCATCGCACCGACGATTATGGGGGCGGAGAGCCTATGCCCTAAGAACTCGACCGATAGGTCTATCCCCCCTTTCTTAACCTCAGGAAGCGCCCGATGGACGAAATGAACGTCGTCAAACCCGGCGCTAACGCGTTTAGCTTGGACTTCCTTCTTAAGGCATATCCTAATGTGATCAGCTTTCCTTTCCTCTATCGAGCTTCTCAAAGGCGATCATCCTCTTTCGATGAAGGTGCCGATTACCTCCTCACCCCTAAGGGCCTTGTAAACCCTCCTCGGCTTAGCTGCGTTCACCACGAGGGCTGGTATCCCGACCTCTACGGCCGACATAATCGTTAAAACTTTATTGAGCATGCCGCCTGTGACGTCCACTGCCTTCGAGCCACCGATCTCATACCTCATAGCCTTTAGCTCCTTCAACGTAAGTCGTCGTAACAACCTAGCCGATGCGTCCTCCTTAGGATCCGACGTGTAAACGCCGTCGACGTCGACGCCGAATATCATCCGTTCTGCGCTCATTCGAACGGCTAACTCGGAGGCGATTAAGTCCCCAGATAAAATCGAAAAACCAGCGTCGAGGTCGATTACGACATCCCCGTAGAGGGTCGGGACTAAGCCCAAGTCGAGCATGTGACGCAACGGCCTTAATTCCATCTCCTTCACGCGACCACCCTTCGTCATCGTACAAGACGAAGGCGCTATTGCCGTCGCTGGAATGCCGCATCGAACCAAAGCTTCAACGACGAGCTTGTTAAGGGCCGCCATGGCTTGATGGACCTTGGAGAACCCTATTAGTTGAAAGCTGCTAACGTAACCTAGGCCTATCCCGTATTCCTTCGCCAAAGGATGGCCGAAGCTCCCTCCCCCGTGGACGATGACGAGCTTATGAACGCTTGCTTCAGCTACCTCCTCAGCTAACCTTCGAATGGCCTCTTCGTTCGCGACAAACGGGGCTTCCTTCTTCGTGATAACGGAGCCGCCGAGCTTTAGGACTATGGGCTTATCCTTCAACCCTTACGCCTTCGCTTAACCCCTTCGTTACGAAGGCCTTCCCTCCAGCTCGTTCTATCGCTAAAGCTATACGTTCGGCTTCATCTAAGCGAGCTAACGCAATCATACAACCGCCCCCTCCAGCGCCCGTTAGCTTCGCCCCTAAAGCCCCAGCCTCCCTCGCTGCTCGGATTAATCGATCCAAGGCCTCGTGAGAGACGCCGATAGCCGATAGCAAGGCGTGGTTCAAGTCCATGAGCTCGCCTAACGCTCTTAGATCCCCTTTCTCAAGGGCGTTTAACGCGTTAACCACTAACTCGCCGCTCATGCGTATGATCGGATTGACCACCAAAGGGTATCTTTCCTTATCCCTTCTAACTTTTGCGACTAGCTCGCCGGTCGAGCGCTTAACGCCCGTGTATCCCACGACGAGGATGAAGTCGGCTCTTACGGCTAAAGGTGTTATCTCTCCCCCTCGGTAAAGGAGAACTCCGCCGTAGGAGGCCGCGGCTGGATCTATTCCAGACGGGCTCCCATGGACCAAGCGCTCGGCCTCGTAAGCTATTCGAAATGCCTCCTCCTTAGTGAGGTGAGCCCCTAAAAGCTCGCTAACGGCTTTAGCCGTCGCCACGGCTACAGCCGCGGAGGAGCCTAAGCCTGACGCCATCGGGATCGAGGAGCGAACTTCGACGTCGACTCCGACCTTCCTCCCCACGAGGTCTAACGCCCCTTTGACGGCGGCTCTTATCGGCTCAAGCCTCCAACGATCCTCAAACCCTCCGCGCTCGAGTTCGAATTCATCGTTGGAGAAGAATCCGGATATCCCCAGGTCCGTGGAGCTCACGTATATGGACTCGTCCTCCCTTGATCGAGCCTTAACGTAAGCCCTTCTCTCAACGGCCATCGCTATGGCCGGTTGCCCGTAGACGACGAAGTGCTCGCCGAAGAGTATGACCTTCGCTGGCGCTGAAGCTACGGCCAAGGCGTCGGCCCTCGGCTGGCTACCTTTCAAAGCTTGCCGACGCGTAACCTACGACGCTCGAGTAATCGCCCGTTACGTCGCCGCTTGTCTTGTAGCAAAGAACCTCGGCCTTCGTCGCCCCAAGCCCTTTAGCCGCCGTAATCAAAGCTGCGACTGGGCCGTAGCCGCATGCCGATATGCGATGCGCCTCTAAGGCCTTGTAAAACCTCACCTCGTCCATGGCCTTCACGGCTTCTAACGCAGCTAAATCCTTTCGAACCGCCCTCTCATGGGGCTCGTAATGGGTCCAATCAGTTGAGGCGATGATGATAGCGTCTTTTCCCTCAAGGGCTTCGGCGATAGCTCGACCGACCTCACGGCTGGAGGCCAAGTCCTGAAGGAGTAGGCAAATCGGCACGAGCTTAAAGCGACCGTCGTATAAGTACTGAAGGAACGGAAGTTGGACTTCTATCGAGTGCTCGTAACGATGGGCGAGGTCGTTGACGTCGATTATCCTCGAGAGGCGTACGATATCGTTGGCTACGTCCGCGTCTATCTTAACGTCCCCAAGAGGCGTCCTCCAAACCCCTTCGTTCATCACGGCCAAGGCGCTTCCGTAACCTACGTGATTCGGACCTAAGATGACGATGGTACGAGGCACTCCGTCTAACGCTAGCCTATGGTAAGCGTGAGCGGCCACTGGACCTGAGTAAACGTAACCAGCGTGAGGGCAGATCAACCCGATGAGCTTACGAGGGCCGTCTTCAACGACCTTCGGAACCTCTCCAGGCCCGAGCTCGTGAGTGAAACACTCCTCGATTTGAGCTCGCAAGGGGTTAGCGGTCCTTGCGTAAAAGGTTCCAGCTTGACACGGGCTTCGCACTTTCATGTCTCTCACTCCTTAGACTCGAGCTTAGCTTCAAACTCCTCCAACGGGACGCTTAAACTTTGGTCAAGAGCTAGCTCGCCCCTTTCCTTAAGCACTTGTTGAGCCAATAGCCAGTAGACGGCGGCTAAAGACCTCCTGCCCTTATTGTTCGTCGGGATGACGAGATCTACGCCAGAGAACTCGTTATCCGTACTACAAAGCGCTATCACGGGGATGCCGACGGCAGCCGCTTCCTCCACGGCTTGTTTATCGGCCCGCGGGTCTGTCACGATGACGACGTCCGGCTCGATCCTCTCAGGATGAAGGGGGTTCGAGAATAGGCCAGGAGCGAATCGGCCCTCGATTGGAATCGCGCCCGTCAGCTCGCAGAACTTCCTTACGGGTTGTTGTCCGTAAAGTCGCGAAGCCACGACGACGATCTTCGACGGCTCGAAGCGCGAGAGGAACTTCGCCGCCGTCCGTATCCTCTCATCGGTCTTCTTCACGTCTAACACGAAAAGGCCATCCGGCCGTACGCGGTAGGTGAAGAGCTCCATATCCTTCGTCTTTATCCTCGTCCCGATGTGAACCCCCGCTGAGAGCAAGGTTTCCCTAGGGAGCAGGAGCTCTTCCTCGACAGCGACCTCGACCTCCCTCTCCGACACGACGGCTCACCTCACAACGGAAGACGAGCTAACCTCGCCCTATGGCCGAGCAACTCCTCTATGCGAATGAGCTCGTTTATCTTAGCGATCCTGCTTCCTTCGACGACGCCCGTCTTAATGATCGGACAGTTGAACGCCACGGCTAGGTGGGCTATGTGAGAATCGATCGTATCCCCTGAGCGATGCGATATCACAGGAGCGTATTTGTTCTCCTTCGCCAGCTTAACTGCCTCCCATGCATCCGTAAGCGTCCCGACTTGGTTCACCTTGATTATCAAGGAGTTCGCCGCCCTTCGTTTAACGCCGTACGAAAGCCTATTGCGGTTCGTCGCGAATAAATCGTCGCCACATATTAAGCAGCCTTTTGCCTCCTTCGTTAGCTCTACGAACTCGTCAAAGGAGTCCTCGTGAAATGGGTCCTCTACGTAGATTAAATCGTATGCTTTTATCAAGCTTAAGACGAACTCAAGTTGTTCCTCAGGGCTTCTTGTCATCCCATCCCGCTTATACTCGTAAAGCCCTTTCTTAGGGTTCCAAAGGGTAGAAGCCGCTAAGTCTAAGCCGATCTTTATCTCCAACCCTAGCTCTTTCGATGATCCTTCGCATGCCTTCATTAAGACCTCTAAAGCCCCTTCGTTAGATAAAGAACATACCCAAGCCCCTTCGTCGCTCTTCCCTCCGACGAACGTCGGATCTTCATCCTCCAATAGATCCTTTAGCTTCCGATGGACGAGGGCATTCGCCTTAGCCGCGTCAGAGAATGAAGGGGCTCCGATCGGTAGGACGAGGTACTCTTGGACGTCGGGAGCTCTTCCGAGGGCGTGTTTACCTCCGCTCATCACGTTGCCGAGCGGGTAAGGTAGCTCTTCAGCTAAGTAGCCGCTTAACTGTTGGAAGATAGGCAACCCGTAGGAGCTAGCCGCCGCGTCGGCCGTCGCGAGCGAAATGGCGAAGGCGGCGTTCCCACCGATCTTGCTAAAATCCCTCGTGCCGTCGATCGAGTGAAGCAGCTCGTCGACTTCGCGTTGTTCGCTCGCATCCATCCCAACGACCTCAGGAGCGATCAGCTCATCGACCTTCTTGATGGCCTCGTCTATGCCTCCTTCAGGGTAAGGGACGACCTCTGCCCTCCCTCGGCTGACGCCGCTTGGAGCCGAGGCCCTTCCGTAACTCGTCACGGTCACTACGTCTATTTCTATCGTCTCATCACCTCGACAATCGAATACCTTGCGAGCTATTACATCATCAATTATTGCAGACATTAATCATCACATGTTTATTCTGATTTTATCTTCCTCTTACTTGCTTCTTTATAAAACTCTAAAACTTCATCAATTATCTCTACATGAGAAAGTAACATACGACGACAACAATAGCGAGTAAGACCCATATCATCTAATATTCGTTTAGGATCTTCTCCAGCTTCTTTTCTTTTTACATATTCTTCCCACTTATCACCAATTAACTTTCCACATGTAAAACATCTAATAGGAATAATCATCAACATCACCTATAGCTTTTTTGCTTCCTAGCCCTCGCCCCAGGGCCTCCGAACTTCTTCGGCTCCTTCCTTCGCTGATCTCCTACTAACATTGTTCGATCGTATTCCATAAGCCTAGCCTTAAGTTGATCATCCTTCGTCCACTCTACAATCGCCCTTGCTATCACAATCCTTATGGCTTCAGCTTGTCCCATGAATCCTCCTCCTGAGGCCTTTACATCTATATCAAGCTTTTCTCTTATACCTTCAGTATGCAAAAGCGACTCCATTATTTTC
>WUQV01000016.1 GCA_009889585.1 Candidatus Bathyarchaeota archaeon
ATAATCCCAGACGTGAGAAGAATTTTCGAATGAATATTTCCCTCATCATCTTCAAAAATCAAGCAATATAATATGTTTTCATATTTACATGTGAAAAGAGGGCCAAACTCTATGGGTTGAACTTTACATTTTCCAAAGCCCAAAGAATTAAATCATATTGAGCCGCTTCCACGCTTTTAATGGGCCTTCGCTTTGAGTTTATTCGTTTCCTGAAGTAATCCATTCTGTTTGCGCCTAGCTCTGAGAAAGACATCCAAATGTAACCATAGATGCGTTTCCCTTCCTCATCTCTAGGGTATTCGGGATCTCGACTTCCTACATTCCGAGCAAATTCAGACAAGCGATGAAATAGCGATCAGCTTGGGAATGGCATTTATCGCATCTGAACGCCTGTCCTGCTGAGATAAACTCCTGCATTTGGGGCAAGTCTTACTAATGTGTTCTGTATCCTTGCCAGCCCAGCTTGTACTTTAGGAAGCGCTGGATCTGACGGTAGGGCATGGTGGCAACTTTTCGATTCTGCGCTCAGCATATCAGTTCCTAGTAGCATTATAGCTCAGCCAGCTCAGATCCTCAAGCACCAGTTTCAACTCATCTTGAGCAAGCTGATTAGCGATGGAGGCAGTGAGCCTGCGGAGCGATTATTCGCCTTCTTTGCTCCCTTCGTTCGTATTTCTTAGGCAACCTCTGAGCAGTAACGGGCTTGAATTTGCCGAGATTCGGATCTTCACGCGTTTCTCGAAATAAGCCATCCTGATCCTATGTGGAACTGTTTGAAACCTACGATTTCGAACGAATTCTGCATCGTTCATACTTACTTAGCCAGTAAGTCTTGAATCCCGCATGAAGCCCTAGCCCTTCCTATGTCTCTTGAGGGCCGAGGGCCCATTGTGAAGTCCATCTCCTACTTACGGTCTTTAACGGCTCATCAACCCTGTTTTCGTCTTAACTTCGCTAATACGTCATCTGCGTACTTACGTAACGCTGGGCTTAATCCACTTGGATCTGTTCCTCCAGCTTGAGCTATTTTAGCGACCCCTCCGCCCTTCCCCTTGATCAAATCGGCCGCGCCTTTTATTAAATAGGCCATGTCGATACCTTTTTCCACGGCCGCTTGCCCAGCCGCTCCGACGATAAAGGCCTTCCCCATCGCGATGCCACCCAATATCACGATGAGGCCTAAATCCTTCTTCACGAGCGTTGAGGCTAACGCCTTAAGCTCCTGAGGGCCAAGTTCGTGAAGCTCCTTCATCAAGAGCCGAAGTTCGTATCCTTCAAGGGCCTTCGCTTGCTTAAGGAGGTAGTCCGCCTTTGCCTCGATAAATTGGCCCTTGGCTTTCTCAAGCTCATTCTTCAAACGATCCCTTTCCTCTAAAAGGGAGCTTAAACGATTTACGACCTCACTCGTTGATGACTCAAGCAATCTACAAATTTCGCCTAACCTTAAAATGGCACTATCATAATACTCATATGCCCTCTTACTTACAGTAAACTCTATTCGTTCAACACCCTTCTTAAGTCTGAACTTATCTATTATCTTTATAAGCCCTACCTCAGCAGTAGACTTTACATGCGTTCCACAACATAAGGCTACATCCCATCCTTCCACCTCTATAACGCGTACTATGCCTGAAGGCGTAACATCTGTAACCCCAAGCCTCTTTCCATATATACGTTCAGCTTCATCACGATCCATAAACCAAGCTCTTACCTTCTTATTCTCTAAACAAACATTATTAGCTAACCTCTCAACTTCATGAAGCTGGCTTGAGGATATTGGCTTACCATAGCTAATATCAATCCTTGACTTATCCTCCTTAATGTCTACACCCATATAAACCAGCTCCTCTAAGCCTAGGGCCTTTTTTATCGCTGAGAACAATACATGAGAGCCTGTGTGTTGCTTCATCCTCTCGTATCTCATGCTCCAATCGATCATGCCTTGAACTAACTCCCCCTCTACGATTTCGCCCTTAATCGGCAAGGCTATGTGAACTATGACATCGTCGATAGCTTGCGTATCTACAACCTTTAACTCGCCTGAAGGGCTGATCACACGGCCCACGTCGCTAGGCTGCCCTCCGCCCTCCGGGAAGAAGCATGTCTCAGCTAAGACGATGTAGCACTTGCCCTCTAAGTTAAGGGCCCTCAAGGCCTTGGATTCGAACGAACTAAGGTATTGATCCTCGTAGTAAAGCGGCTTAGTGCTCGGCATGCCCTTGACTTCAGCCTTGATATCGTTGGGGATTCCCATCGCAATCGCTCGCCTCATAAGGGGCTAGCGTTTGAGGTCGCTTATATTATGTCGCAAGGCCGATCCTTCAAGAGGGCGCGCGCTTAGGTATGGATGAGGAACCGTCGTTTGAACTTAGCTCTGGAGCCATCGGAAAAGATTTTAGAGGGGTTGATGAAGTAATAACGCCGTGCGGCCGTAGTCTAGCCTGGGCTAGGACATCAGCCTGCCATCGTAAGGCAGATCGCTGAGGACCCGGGTTCGAATCCCGGCGGCCAGGGCCGCTCGGTGAGAGGCCCCCGTAAGCACCATTAAATTCGAACCCGGGCCGAGGATTGGCCGGAAAGCTTGGCCAAATAAGGCTCCCTCTGTCGCTTATTCCGAATCCACCCGTCCACCGTAGATGCTGGAACATCGTAACCCATCTCATGAAGCTTCTTAACTATCCTAACGCGCCCCCAGCCATATTTGCTTCGAAGTTCTTTGGCGACCCTTGTAAGCAATCGCCTTATTAGCCTCAGATTTAAGCTTATCCTCATTCTTCTTGAGGACTTCCGCCATTTGCTCTTGCTTCCTCCTATTGTAATAAAACCCTACATTATTGCAGAATTTGTTAACGTTAAGCAGGTCAACTGCATAGATACAGTGTAATGCTATACGTCCTCTTACCGTCCTTTCGAGTGTACGCATGGCAAGGTTCACTAACTTTTGAATAATCAATATCTAATTTCCGGAAGAGCCTCCCAACGTTTGTAAGGAAGCTCTTAAGGCTGTCCACGTACTCCTGAACTTTATGCATGCGTAAGTAGATGGATGCCACGCTGAAGCCACGTTCCGTTCGAAGGGAAAGACCTCTGAGCTCAGCGTCCGATAAACCCTGTAGAAAGGCCCTGGTGATTGCTGTATCTCCGTTATAGACAAACCTTAGAACATCAAATGGTTGTGATACTCGATCGCCATACGGTATTCCTAAAACATACAATAAAGTTGCTAGCGTTACGTCCGAGATTGCTAATTCATAGGTGTTCTTTCTAGCGCTAATGTGGCCAGATAATCTCAAATGCCTTATAACGTCTTCCAGTATGTTTAGGAGAGTTTCTTCGTCTCCGTAGAAGATCACGCTTCGTTTCCTTAGCGTACCATCGCCTAGTACATATCCCGATAGCCTAGCCAAGCATTGTGCCAATTCAGAAGAGCTGCATAAGGGGATACATTTTCGCCTCCTTAATGCCTCTATCCGACGTAGTATGAGGGGCTTACATCCATCGTAGATCCAGTGACCTACCATTCCTTTGGGCAAATGAAACATTTTGGCCAGCCGTCTCGGCCCATATCCATGCGCTTCTCTTAATTTGATCACTTGACCATATTTTTCGAAGGAAGCTCTCATCTTTCCATGGAAGACCGAAATAACGTCCTGTTCCGTAAGCACCATAGGTGTTGACGTGGGCTCGTTACTGTTTAGCCCTTATGGCTTAACGATGATTTGCCATTTAACATTTTGACTTTAAATATGTGAAGCTCAGGAGCTTACATGAAGTGAGTTACATCAAAGACTAAGCGCCGATCCTAAAGTGCTCCTTCGAATCCCGGCGGCCGCGCCAATAAAGTCACAACCTACCATGTCCTCTTAAAGTAATTAAACTCCGTAAAGAATCTGAAACTCTCTAACCCCTCTACAGACCTCCGCGAGCGAGCCTAGCGGTGAGCTGGAGGAGCCTCTGTGAGCATCGTCAAAACCGAGCCCGGGTGAACGGCTAGGTTCAGAAACTTAGCTATTTTGAATAATCCTTCTATAACGGAAACCTGGATATCCCATTTCACGGAGCTCTAACGCATAAAGGGCTTTGAAACTAGGAAACTTGGCATATTTGTTGGATCCTCTCTAACGATGAAGGTCCAAGAAAAGGTCCAAGAAATGCCGTAAAGGTTTATCTTCCTCAACGCTCCTGAACAATTACGGGCTCTTCACCCATGGAGCTTATCCCGTCTGAGAGGTTGCTTAACAGGCTTCGGGCGGCTGCTGAAGCTGAAGGTAAGAGCTTAGAGGAGCTAGTGGCGGAGGCCCTCTACGAATACCTTAACATAAAGGACCCAGAGGCTAAGATGGAGTTGCATCTAAAGCTTTGCGAGAAGTACCTCTCTGAGGGCGCCAGCTTCCTTGATAAGGGGGATTACGTTCAGGCCAGCGAGAAATTCTGGGGCGCGGCTGCTCAAATGCTCAAGGCCTTGGCTGCGCGCAAGGGCCTTGAACTTAAGAGCCATAGGGAGCTTTGGAGCTTCATAGCTCAATTACGCAAAGAGACTGGTGACGAACAGGTTAGCAGGCTATGGCATGTGGCGAATAGCTTGCATACTAACTTCTACGAGGCATGGAGCCCGCCAGAGTTAATTAAAGACGCCGCCGAGGATGTGAAGAGGCTCATCGACAAGATAAGGAAGCTTATGCGTTAATGTCTCAAAAGTTTAAGCCCTAGTTCAAAATGCCAAGCTGCCGAAGGCTTAAACCTACTCACCTCAAGACGTAGCCCCTGAGGTCTAGCTGAGGTAGGAACGTGAAAAGGATTTAAATGAATGCTCTAAAATTTCAGCGATGTTGTCATGAAGAGGATACGTAGGCTTAAATGGCCGTCGTTAGGAGATAGGCCTAGTATAAAAGCGTGGTACTTAAAGCTCCTTTCAAGGTTGATTGTATGGCCGTATTTCTCGAATCCCTGCCTCCTCAGAAAGATAGTGATTAAGCCTTGCTTTGCGAGTAGTGCTGAGGTGCATGAGAGAAAATAAAGAGTATGCTTATGATGGACTAAGTCGTAGCGAGACATCAGCTCTAGAAGAGAATGAAGATAGTTAGGTTGTCCAACTATTTAATCATATCAATGGTTGCGCAGAGGGTGATTATTAAGCTGATAGCTTAAATCTAAGCGGTCGCACAGCCCTTTAGTTAGGCCTACGGCCTCGCGGAATGACGGGAAAATGGTAGATGAGAACGTAATCGTTCCAGAGGAAAAGCCCTTGGGCATGGCTGAAAGCTTTTTGATGAGGGCATCTAAGAAGCTTAGTGAAGCGGAGGGATATCTAGCGGGACCATTACCTAATCGTCCTGAAAGCATTTCGGCATCGCAGGAGTGCATAGAGCTATCGATTAAGGCTGTATTTTTACTGTTAAAGGCGAAGTATCCGAAAAGGCATTGGTTTAAGGACGAGGAGTTCGAAGAATTACTTGAAAGGGTTCCGGAGGAGCTAAAGCATTTGGATTTCCTAAGGCTCTTCCTATGCTCAAAATTCTGGTCGGCCTTTTACGATGTTGCTAAATACGGCGACGAGAAGTTAGGGGTGGGACCTGAAAAGCTTTTCAAAAGGGAGGAAGCTGAGCTGGCCATAAGGCATGCAAGGGAATGCTTTCATGTCGCCGATAGGTTGCATAGCTACATGAGGCATAATGCTTAAACTTTGCCGCTTACTGACAGGAAACGTTGAAGGTATTATCAGACGTTTACATTCATTTTCAACGTTTTAAGTCCCAATTCGTAGAAAAGAGCATATAACTTGCACTTTAATAGCTGTCTTTAGGCTAATGCTGGCAGCACGTGCGTTTGCTTCATAAAAGCATCTCAAGTTCTATCTCATCCCGAAGTGGGATCCCATCTATTCCGACTAGGGGTATCTCCGGCTTCAGCCGGCGTGCTTGATCAAGAGCGTTACGATGAAGGGCTGTTAACACGAGGCCTCTTTTTTGATAAAAGCGTAAAGCTTCTATGTTATCATTTGTCGTTACGAGCCAAAGTCGTTTGCACTTTGAGGAAACCGCAGCGGTCTTAACGGCATTCAATAAGGCAGAGCCAATTCCTATCCTCTTTACTAAGCTATTCATGGCGATAATTTCACACTCATCCCCCTCTATTCGATATATCGCTAATCCAACCGGCTTATCCTCTTGCATTGCAATAAAACCAGGTAGCTCATCAGCATAATGGATCCTACCCCTAGTCACAATTTTTACGGAACCCCAGTATTCTTTAAGTATGCGAGCCACCCAATTACGATCATCCTTATCTAATGGTCTAACATAAAATGATCTAGCCGTTAAAGCCTCTCTCGACGAAATATTGCCCAACCAACTCACGTCCAACACAGTCATGGTAATGCCTTTCAAGCTATTTTACCTTTTGCTCAAGCCATGCTTAGCTCCATTTAACGCCTGACCATTCGGTAGTCCTGTGGTCCGTGTTGTTCTAAAGGAGCGAAATCCTTCAGCGGCTCCCTCGGCTCTATCTCTAAGCCCAGCAGTCGTACACGTCGTCGCGTGGTAACGTACATAAAGGTTCCTCTTCCTCCCAAGCCTCCTCATGGACTTCTTTAAGAAGCCAATCTATGCGTTAGAAGTAGAGAAGACTTGGCGGCTCTGAGTTGATAAAGGAAGCTATCTCATTGGATAGATTAATTGAGATAGCTGAAGAAGGTCAAATCTGAACTCCCTTCTATAAGAGCCTTATCTCTTTTTATCACCTACCGCTTAGAAGCCTCGGCTTCTACAAGACTGCTTAGAATAGACGCTGGTAGAATCCATTTAGAATTAAGTGTACTATAAGGGCCTCAGCAATAACTCCGCTGACCTTAGGATGTACCCTAGTGTTGGAGGACGTCTTATAGATGCGACCGATAGTATTTACGCCGAGCAAGGCTCCCTCAAGCGATGTCGCTTCGATTTCGCTTAATCTTAAGCGATGAACGATATGTCCTCACGCTGGCTAATGCCTAAGCTTGGTTAGCCCCTCTCGGGCCCCCTAG
>WUQV01000017.1 GCA_009889585.1 Candidatus Bathyarchaeota archaeon
AGCTATTCCGATGCCGAAGCCATCAGCCGTGCTCTCGATGCCCAAGCAGTACAAGGGATCACCTTTAAGAGGCCTTCATTAACTGTTTAACGTCGCCATCGTGAACTACCCCTCCCTATCGAAAGGGGCTTCCTGCTTCAACGATGGAACTTGCTGGTATCTCTACCAGTAGAGGCTCCGCCTCGGCAGGCTCATAGGGCCGTCCCAGCCCCGATAGGCCTCGCTTTAGTATGTTCAGCGAGGCCCTGTAATCCCTATCTTCTATTCCCATAAGTTCCTTTGAAGTGCCCCTTGGGTTCACCCTCACGACCATCCTACCAGCGTTCTCAGCTTTGTAGGATAGCATTTGAATGAATTTTCCCCAAGAAGCGTCGAGGATTCGCATGGCCAGTCTATGGTTTTGAGCCATGCTCTCTATGTTCAAGTCCTCAACCGCTATGAAGTCGTAATTACTCACGTAGAAGCACGAGAGCTTATGAAGGAAGTCATTTCTTTGATTCGTCAACTTTTCATAAGCCTTTGCGAGCTTAATTCTTTGCTTCTCCCTATTCTTAGAGCCTTTCTTCTTCCTTGAAAGCTTCTTATGCTCCGTTCTAATCCTTTCAAGCGATTTCTCATAGAACTTCGGATTCTCTATTTGCCTGCCTTCACTATCGGTAAGGAAGTGCTTTACCCCTACGTCGATCCCAACGGCTTTATTGGTCCTAGGCAACGGCTTAGGCTCGTCTTCAACTTGAAAGATAGCGTACCACTTCCCAGAGCGTTCGCGCTTTATGATGACTCCTTTCACCCTCCCTTTGATGCTCCTATGAAGTTTTATTGAAACGTTGCCGATTTTAGAAAGGGTGAGCTCTTTCCCCTTGAGTTTGAAGCCCGATTGGTTGTAGTTCAACGTTTTAAACCATCCCTTGCCCTTGAAACGAAGCCTTCCAACCTTTTTACCGTTCTTCTTCAATTGGGCTAAGGCGCGAACGTTGCTCCAAAGCTGGTAGTTTACCATTTGTAGAACCTTCGAATAAACCAGTTTCAGCTTTGGATTCTCTTCTTTAAGATTAATAATAAAGGCTTGAGCATCCTTTTGAGTTAACTCTCCCTTTGTTTTATTCAACTCCTCCAATAATCGATTATAAATCCATCTGCATAATTCAAGATGTTCGCTTAATTTTTGTTGAATAGTTTTTGAAGGATAGATGCGAAACCTATAGCTAAGCATTTCCTTGTTGTTGGATTCTTTGGAAACCGTAAATATAAGCGTATCGGCTTTCATCCTCTCCCTCACGGAAGAGGACTTCTCGCCGATGTAGTTAAAAGCCTTATGATGGATGGAGCTGATCGATAAGAGGAAGTTAAAGGAAGATATGCATGCTTTAACATTCTTTAAAATACGAGCAGGATAGGGTGGTAGATTAATGATGACTATGACAGGGCGTTTGAAATACTGAATAGCGAAATATTTTTATGCTAACTCCGAGGGACATGCGGACATGAAATCGCTGCTGAAGCATATAACCGCCTTCGCTATCGCCGTATCACTTCTAGCCCTAACGCTTTACGTAACCGCTTTCCCGAGGGGGAAAGGCGTTGAGATTACGTTTGCGGACGACAAGGGCAACATCCTAAAGGACGTCGAGGC
>WUQV01000018.1 GCA_009889585.1 Candidatus Bathyarchaeota archaeon
AGCTTCCTAACGCGATCTAAAAGGCTTATAAAATCCGTACCATAGCTGCGTCATGTGCCCCAGTAGCTCAGCGGGCGGAGCAGCAGCCTTGTATCGAAGAAGGAGAGCTGCTGGTCGCGGGTTCGAATCCCGCCTGGGGCTCCAGGTAGCGTAAAGCGCCTTTTAAGTGACTCAGTCTTGTCGAGCGCCACTCAGGCAAGTCGGGCCTTCTAAAAGTGTGATAGCTCATGTGACGGCGTGAGTGCTCGCTCCTGCGCCTGGGTAAGAGGCGTGGCCATGTGAGCTTCTCCTTACGAGTACATCGACTTGGTTTACACGTCGACGGCCTCACAAGCGACCAAGCGTCTTCGATAGCGTGATAACGCCTTAGCTACGGGTGGCTTTCATCACCTCATACATCACGTCTAGCTTTTGATCCATACTATCGAGTATTCCCTAGTTAGCCTTGACTCCTCCTTAATTAACTCCTTAATCCCTTCGATTAACCCCTTATTGACACTCTCCACGACTGAAGTCGGGAGATTCTTGCTTCTAAGGTTTTCATCGGTCTAATGCTCATAGCCATTTTAGGCCCCCACATAATCCCATTCCACCTTAGGAGCAAGGGCTGTGCCACCAGCCCGTTATCCCTATCCCTCCAAGAGGGACTTGGGATTATGGTTTTACCCTTCGCCATGTTCAACACTCCCACCACGTCCGCATTTATCGCCTTATCGCAGTTGGGACAGTAAAATAAGCCTCTATACCTTCTAATGCCTTTTGTTTTACAAATCGGGCATAGGCTTGAGGTTTCATATTCGCTTACTAGTTCGATTTCGATACCGTATTCTTCCGCTTTCTCCTTGAACCTTCTGATGATGTATTCGAAGCTCCAGAAGTTGTGTATCATGGCGTTCGCTTTGCTGTTACAGCCGTTATTCCTTATGCCTTTAAGTTTGCCAAGCACTATTTTCGATATGCCCAATTCATGTGCGTCTTCAACTATCGTCTTAACCATAGCATTCATAGCATGCCTGAACCTTCGCTGTCTAATCCTATACAGCTTTCTAAGCCTTCTGGAGGTTTCGGTCTTGTTGATTCTAGCCATCTTGCTTTGCTCTTTAGCTATGCGTTTCATCCAGTACCACCAATCAGATAGGATTGCCCTACCTGAGAAGGCTATGGGTTGTTTTAGTTCCCTCGCCCATACAGTCGCTAGGTTTACCACGCCCAGATCGATGTGAAGGAGCTTACTACCTCCTCTAACGGGAGGCCTCTCAACCTTAACGCTTATAAAGCCCCTCCACACTTCCTCAACATCATCATAGGCTATTTCTAGCCTTCTAGGCTTGCCATACCACTTCAATTCGCCTTTATACCTCAGCTTAAGACCCTTGGGAAGATATAGGTATTCGTTGTCAACCCTGTAGCAGTCGTTTCTAACGATTATCCTTAGTTCTCTCTTGCCTCTTCCAATATCTAGGTATTGAAACCTTTGTTATATGCAGCGGAAGCTTTCCCTTTGCCTCAAGCCTTTTCAGCGCTAGGAAGCTCCTCCAAGCCTCGTTGTTCTTGTTTATGATTTGCTGTGCCGTTGCTGAACCTGTTATGGGAGCATACTTCTCGTAGAGGTGTTTTGGATACCATTCGAACCTCCTATAGCGTATGTACGCTTGCCTCCTCTCGAAGTTGACTTCGTTCCATAGCCTAGAACAATTTTCTGCTAGTATCCTAAGTCTTGGATCATTCTTGACGATAAACGTATTTGACCTTTCCATCTCAGACACCTTTCTGAGCTTCAATGTATTTTTCAATGGCTTCCCTAGAAACAGAGCCTATGGTTGAAGCGTAGTAGCTGTGCGTCCATAGGGATGGCAGCTTTAGCAGTTCTTGAAACTCCTTTCTGAGGATGTTGGAGCTTCTGCCCTTAATCCTCTTCACAATCTTGTGGATTGGTATTGTCGGATAAGCCGATACGAACAAGTGGACATGATCTGGATTTATAACAAGCTCTAAAACTTTTATCCCAAGATCAGCTGCAACCTGATGGATTATCTGCTCAAGCCTCTCCATAACCTTTCCAACCAAGACAGGTTTCCGCCTCTTCGGACACCATACCAAGTGATACTGGATTAGGAAAACTTTGTTTCTTGAACGTTGATAGCCCTCCACAAATCTACAATTGTTGTCGATATTTATAAGTCTTTCGACAATTCATCCCGGAACTAAAGTTCTAGGCTTTCTTGTCGAGCTTATGTAAGCCGCTAAATTCAAGGCATCAGCTCTGACGAGAGGTTTCTCTCATCCCTATCCAAGTAGGAGATGGTTAATTAAGCCTTAGATCGCGCCGTTAGATGCAGCATTAAGAGCCTTCTCTAAGCTATATAAAGCCATTCACGAGGGGCTGAGGAGCACGGATGCCCTACGTTCTTCGTGAAACCTAATGGAATATCA
>WUQV01000019.1 GCA_009889585.1 Candidatus Bathyarchaeota archaeon
ACGTAAGGTGCTTCTACGAAGGGGAATACGTGCCTGAAGGCGTGGAAGAGGATATACAAAAGTCAAGGGCATACGTTGAGGAAATCGTTGAGTTGCTTAAAGTTAAGCTTTAACCATCATTATTAAGCTATCGAGAAGTCATCAAGTTTTTAAACGGCGATTTCTGCTTAGCATGACCAAAGGGATTCTTGACGTAAATATTAAGGTTGCATTAGTGATGCATCATCAACGGCGAGAAAGTACTTCTAATCGATGAAGCATAAAATAGCTACTTGCCTTATCCATCATCGAAAGGAAATTGAAAAGATGAACGCTCATTTCAATATCGTTAAGGAGCTTTGCCTCAAAGGGTATAGTGGAAGAGAAATTTACAGAAACACATGAGATTTTAAGAGTAGGTGTTAAATAGGCGTTGCGTGTGATGGAGCGTTCGTGACCTATCGTTCTTAAGGCGCCGTGTTATCTAAGCAGCGTGTCGAAAAATCGACTTCCTCCCTTAGGCTCAGCTGAGTTCACCTCATCCGCCGTTAGCATCGTCACATCGGCTTCATCACGCTCATCAAGGGGCTATCGAGGGGCGTTGTGCTTCGCACGTTTTGGCGGCCTCCATTTGCGCGGCCACGCTAGAGCCGCCACTCTTAAGTCGCTTAAGGCGCTCATCAGCAACTATCGCTTTATAAAGGCGCTTAACAACGCAAGGATTGATATCGTGTATCTACCAAATCAGCATCTAGGAAGATACATAAATTTTCTTAAGAGGAAGTGCGTGGTGACAGTTCACGACCTGATAAGGTTTTTCGATATGAAAGGATGCTACCCTTCCCTCATTCACAAGCCAAACTTGAGGGATAAAATGAGTTTAGAGCTAGATTATCGCGGGGTAAAAAAGGCTGAAAGGATCATAGCAATATCTAAATGTACAAAAAATGATTTAGCGAAGTATCTTAAAGTAGATGAAGAAAAATAAATGTTATCTACCAAGGCGTTGATCATAAGCTCTTCAAGCCAGCTTGCGCTCCAGCGCCAATAAAAGAACCCTATATCCTTTACGTTGGATCAGAACAACCAAGGAAAAATATGCCTACGTTTCTTAAGGCATTTTATAAACTTAAGCAAAGCGATAGAAGGTTTAGTAACATAAAATTACTTAAGGTTGGGAGTCTAGGAAAAATGCCATGCTTCAGAGAGAACACCCTCAAAGCTATCGATGCCTTGAACTTGCATAAGGATGTAGTATTTGCGGATTTCGTCCCAAGGGAGAAGTTGCCAAGTTACTATTCAAATGTGAAATGCCTTGTCCTCCCCTCGCTATACGAGGGCTTCGGCCTGCCCGTTATAGAGGCGATGGCGAGCGGATGCTCGGTCATAACTTCAAACGTCTCTTCCCTACCGGAGGTAGTCGGGGACGCCGGTCTCATGGTTGATCCATATGATGTGGATGAGTTAGAAAACGCTATAAGGGAAGTTCTAATGAACGAGGGGCTAAGAAAGGAAATGATTAGAAGGGGATTGAAGAGGGCAAGCAATTTTTCATTGCAGAAAACAGCTAAAGAAACATTAGAAGTTTATAAAGGAATGATGCAGTGATAAATTTACTTAACGAAAGTCAAGCAATAATGCATGTTTCTAGGCAGGGACTGGAAGCAGCCTCTAAATATTTACTGGCAAATTGATGCAGGTCTTGCAAGCATGAGCATAGCATATGAAGATATGGAGATATAATTAGAGAAATATGGCATTAATTTTAGCTCAGATGCCATGTTTCATACTATTACATGTAGCTAGATTAAGGGTTCAACCTGAGAGCGACATGAAGAGAAGGATCATGCAGGATTATCTGACCCTAAAGATGGCGAGTTAAAGGTATCTACGCTTAATCAGATGCAAGTCTTTTCTCAGTGAATCCATAACAAGGGAAATAATAACAAAAATTCTTAAGTTCTTATTCGTGCATTAGAATGGGGAAGTTTAATGAACAAAATAAAACTGCTATGGATATACTTGACCTTGAACCCGGATCTTAACTAGAGAAGAATTTGCATCCTAAGCTCGCATCCCAGCGAGGATAGCTCCTGTTTCATAAGCTAAATTAAGTGCACCTGTCCCTTTGTGATCAAGTTTGGCCTTTGAACTTAGATTATTTAACGACACTTAAATTAAACATCGGATCCTTTAGGCTCAAATACGATTAGCGGGCCCGGGGCGATTCGAACGCCCGACCACCTGGTTATGAGCCAGGCGCTCTAACCGAGCTGAGCTTCCCGGGAGCGGGGGCTCCTTACGGGCCCTTGGGCCCGTATCTTTAATCTTTCTTCCTAATATTAAAGTTTAGCGCTGGGAGAATTTGGAATGCGTGCAGATTTCGGCAGCAGCGAAAATCAGAAATCTTTCTTCAAATCCGTAAAGTCACCTTACTTAACATGGAAAGATTTCTACGTGAAAATCCTTAACGTGTCCCAGAAAACCTTCAGCTTCCGAGCTTTTCAACACTGGTATAAAGGAGAAAGGTTGCCGCCACTTGAAATAGTACAAGCGATACTCACATTCTCTAATTTTCCGCCCTCAAAGCTTGGTATAAAAATTAGGGACGAAATGTGGGGACGATCTAAAGGAGGAAAAATGAAGATTAGTATTCATGGATGCAACTTAAACGAAATAGATAGGATACTAGGTGGAAAGGCGAGCTATAAAGCGCTAGTTTCACGTCTTGGCGAT
>WUQV01000020.1 GCA_009889585.1 Candidatus Bathyarchaeota archaeon
CGATACATTAACTCTTGCAAATGGACTTTCGCTCCTTCAACCTCCTTTGGGCAAGGTATTTCGGCGCTTGGATGTTCCACGGCGATTATTCCAACCTTCATGTTTAAGGCTTTTGCAGCTTTAACGGCGTTTTTCACCTCTTCGACTTCCCAGCTATCTCCATGGTAAATGTCGCTACTTAAGCTCAATTCCACGTTTTTCGACTTAGCTATCGGTAGGAGCCATTCAACAGCATCCTCTGGACAAGTAGCCCAATAACAATTTGAAAGAACCTCAACGTGAAAGCCAAGCTTCACAGCCTCCTTAACGGCTTTAACCATAATCGGATAGTATAGGAAAGGTTCTCCACCTTCTATTGAGATGTAGTTAACGGTTTCCAACTTCTTCGCTTCCATTAGGATATTCCTAATCTGTTTAAGCGTGAAGACGCCTTTTGCCCTAGGGCTTCCCCAGGTGAAGCAATGGTCGCACTCTAAATTGCACTTATAAGTGAGGAGGAAGTGAATGCCCTTTAGCTTCAATAAATGCACCACCTAAAAGCCTCAGAAGCTCGTTAAAAAGTTTTCAGGCTCATTTTTGCCTCTTGATTTGAAATGCTCGGATGAAGGAAGGGGACTTTACGGAGATATCGCCATGTCCGCTTAAGTTTAACCACAACATCGTTAGTGGACCTGCGCATTTTGTCTTTGAACGTAAACCTTTATGTCATGCTTTTAACATAAATGATCATGAGCTTAAACCATATTCTAAACCAAACTTTAGAGGCGGAAATTAACATTGGAGCCTATCTCCTAAACAAGATATCAGAAAGATAACAGCCCTAGATATTGCATATATCGCTTGGACTATTTCTATGATCACGCTTGCGTTTCTCTTCGCTAACCTAGCTGGGATATTGACTTCCATCGGCCTTGGCGGCGCTACCCTCATAGCTCAATTACGAGCATGGCTAGATACGATGAAAGCCTTCTTTCTTAAGAGCGGTCAGCTAAGACGTAGCGTGAAGGCTCTTCGAATGGAATTTGAGATGCATAGTCCCACGGATGAAGCTTGCCTAGACGTAGTGAAAGACCTCTTGCGTAATTATATGGCTGCACTTGAAGAGGCTGTAAAAGTACCAAAGCGAGCTACTCAGAAAAATAGTAGAGGAAAACTATTAAATTAAGTGGTAGCCCGGGGGAGATTCGAACTCCCGTCGGCGGGTCCAAAGCCCGCCATGCTTGTCCGCTACACCACCGGGCTTTTCTGAGCCACTGTATACGGGTATCTTACGTTCTTAGCGACTTCCTCCCCGCCTTTAGACGGGCCTCCAACGTGGAAGCTTGTGAGGTTCCGGCGTTCGGCCGGGGCTTTACGCCTTCGGCCACATACGCTGACTTAGGCGGGTTGCGGACGCCCCAAGGCTTGAAACTCAGCCGTACGGCCTCCGTCCCGAGCCCTAAGCCTCAACGGTGATTGAGCACCGTTTAGGCAGACCCCGTGCCGATCTCTCGGCCTACGTTCCTTTCAACGTTAAGAAATTTAAGGTTTACGTCGTTCATCCCCGCACTTAGTGCGAGGTTTCCGGCTAGCTTTCATAAGCCATGTATCACTTTTCACACGTATGCTTGATTATTGCTATAAAGATGGCTGAAGATCTTTGGATACAGGCGAGTCCTTAGAGATTTAAGCCCCAGTTAGGCGATCGCCAAGTCGTCCGCACTGCCGCTTTGAGCCTGCAAGGGTTGCTCCAACATCCTTAGCATATTTTTAGCCAACTAAATCACCAACCTATTCATTTTGCAGTTTTAAGTCCGTCAAACATTTAATTGTGATCTGCTTGATTTCATCAGCTCAAAGGAAACCGCTCATCACCTTATATCTAATATCTATGAAAAATATTTGCCGCCGTTTTCAGAAACATGGCTATCATCTTCTATACTCTTAAGTTGTTCTCATCGGTTATCGTTAAAGTCCTTCGCGTTTTTCCCTTATCATTCCTTTAGGTGCGTCTTATGAACAGACGTGCCTAGGAAAGGCGTCGTCATAGCCCTCCTTTTTAAGTTTTTCGAGGTCTAACAGAACCGACCGAAAAGTTTATATATAAGAACTGCAAATAAGCCCAGCCGCGGGCCAGATAGACCTCGTTCTGAGGCCTCTGATGACGATTGAGGTTGATGACGGCGTCTCTCGCTCTGAGGTGAAGTAATTGAGAGAAGGAAAGCCTCAAAGAGCTGTCGACAGGTGCGTAGAGTGCGGAAGCGTTAACATTATCTACGACTATAACATCGGGGAGGCTTTCTGCGGCGACTGCGGCCTCGTCATCCACGAGCAAATGGTTGACAAAGGGCCTGAGTGGCGCGCTTTTACTCAAGAGGAAAGGGAGGCCAGAAGCCGAGCTGGGTTCCCTACTTCGTTCGCCATGCATGACAAAGGCCTTTCAACGACGATCAGCCGTTTAGATCACGATGCGCTCGGGAAGGAGCTCCCTCTTGAGACGAGGGCTCAAATGTGGAGGCTTAGGAAGTGGCAGATCCGCTCGAGGACTCATTCCTCAGCCGATCGGAACTTATCCCAAGCCATGGCCGAGCTCGACAGGCTTTGCGACAAGACGCATATGCCTTCTTCGATAAAGGAGAGAGCGGCTATGATCTATCGAAAAGCCTTAGAAAAGGGGCTCGTCCGCGGGCGTTCCATCGCCGCCATAGTGGCAGCATCCCTTTACGCTGCATGCCGCGTCACAAAGACGCCAAGAGCCCTTCGTGAAATCACAGCGGCTAGCCTCATAAGCCTAAAGGATATCGCTCGTTGCTATCGCTTATTGCTTCGTGAATTAGATATTCAAATGCCCGTCGCCGACCCAGCAATCCACGTAGCTAAGATCTCCGAAAACGCAGGCGTCTCCGGTAAGACGCATGCTATGGCTATTGAGGTCCTAGAGGAGGCGAGAAGGAGGCACTTGATAGCCGGTAAGGATCCGGTAGGGTTGGCAGCTGCAGCCCTTTACATCGCTTGCTTACAAAACAACGAGAAGAAGACGCAAAGGGACATAGCGGAGGCCGCGTGCGTCACTGAAGTCACGGTGAGGAACCGCTTTAAGAGCTTAAAGCGTCAGCTCGGGCTGGAGCTGCCGGATTAAAGCGCCTTAATCGTCATTGGACTTCAAGGTTCCCCTCTGGATATCCCATTCGTATCAACACGGCTTTAACCCTCTCTCGATGATCCCCTTGTAGTATTATTTGAGCGTTCTTCGCCGTCCCTCCACAAGCGCAATAAGTCTTAAGCTCCCTCGCCAAGTTGCTAAGGTTCATCTCACTTTCATCTAAGCCTTCAACTATAGTAACGGGCCTTCTCCACTTCTTCATATCAAGCCTAACGCGGATGCGTCGTTGCTCTTTACCGATTTCGCCGCAAACGCAAATGTCCTTGGGGAGGCCACAGATCGAACAGATAGCCGCCATTCCCAATTTTTGGAAGGAAGATGCTGTATATAAATTTTAGCGAGGTAAAAACACCTTATTAAAACACCGCTCAACGTTAACGAAGGCGCCCTTAAGCTTAAGGCCTAAAGACCGTGTGGCTTGTTCAAAGCGAAAGCTTTTCTAATTGCTTTAGCACGTACTCGCGAACCTCATAAGGGGATGGCATCTTAGCCACGATCTCTCCGCCTTTAATCAACGGCTTAAGCATCCCCTCCATCCTCCCTCCGCACTTCGGACACGTCGGTTGAGCGGCTTCAATCGGTAGCACTAAATCGATGAGGCACTCAAGGCACCTCCACGTCTCCTTCTTCCCGCCGAGCTTTCCTCGTTTAGCGCAAGGCCTTCCTTCTATCTCCACGATGTCCATGGCGAAGTCTATCGTCGGCGCGTTGCTCACGTAAGTCCCTACTCCGAACGCATCGGCGCCAGCTCGACTTAAGATACGAACTGTCTCCTCGTTTAAGCCCCCGGAGACGAATATCTTGACGTGAGTATAGCCCCTTACGTCAAGCTCCCAACGGACTTCGCTTACGATCTCAGCGAAGTCCCCCTTCCTTGAGCCGGGCGTGTCAAGCCTAACGGCTTGTAAGCGGCTCCCTAAGGCCTCGGCGGCCATTATCGCCTCCGTCTTCTCGTCGTAATACGTGTCCACTAAAGCTACTCGCGGGACGTCCGACGGCATAAGCTCGTCGAAGGCCTCCCATGCCTTCACTTGATCGCCAAATACGATGATTAAGGCATGGGGCATCGTGCCCATAGGCTTTTCATCGATTAGATCAGCCCCGCATAGGCTTGAGACGCCGTCAAAGCCGCCTATGTAAGCAGCTCTATCCAACATCGGCGATATCGCTGGGTGCATCCTTCTCGCTCCGAACGCCACGAGGAGCTTATTGCCAGCGGCTTTCCTAAGCCGAGCGGCTCTCGTAGCGACCCCTGAGGCTTGGCAAATGAGGCCTAACGCCGGGGTCTCGTGAAGGCAAAAGGCTCCATACGGACCTTCTATCCTCATCACAGGCTCTCGAACGCCAACGTAGTCCTTATAGTAGAAGACGCTGCCCTCCGGCATGGCGTACACGTCAACCGAGATACCGTCGAATAGCTTAGCCTCCTCCTCAATCCCGCAAAGAATCCCCCACGTAGCTTTCCCCGGCAGCTCCCCAGGCGTTACCTCAGCGACGACGTAGGTCTTATCGAGGCCCTTCGCCTCAAGTATCTGCTTCGTCCTTACGAAGTAAACGTCGGTCGTCTCCCCTCGTTTTATTTCCTCGTCCGAAGCCACGTGAAACAAGCGCAAAACTTTTCCCCGCTTACTCTCTAGCGTCCGAGGGAATGCCTTTCAATAAAGCTTTATCCCCACTCGCTTAAGAAACGCAGAGGCGTGAGCATGAAGGAAGCGGTGATCGTAATCGACATGTTAAACGACTTCGTGACGGGGGCTTTGCGATGCGAACGAGCTCAAAGAATCGTCCCGAGCTTGAGGAAGCTTATCGAAGCCGCGAGGGAGCGTAACGTGCCGGTCATCTATGTGAACGATGCTCATCACGAAGTGGACTTCGAGGTCGTTCGTCGATGGGGGAAGCACGCCTTGAAGGGCACCATTGGCGCTCAAGTCGTGCCGGAGCTCAAGCCGATTGAAGGGGATTACGTCGTAGAAAAGAGAACGTACAGCGGCTTCTTCGAGACAGGCTTGGACCCGTTGTTAAGGAGCTTAGGAGTCGACACGGTGATATTGAGCGGGATTCATACGCACGTCTGCGTGAAGCATACGGCCGCGGACGCCTTCTTCCGAGGGTATAAAATCGTCGTGGCCAAGGATGGCGTTGAGGCGTTCACGCAAAAGGATCACGAAGAGGGCTTGAAGTACTTAGAGTATGCTTACGGAGCGGAGCTTAAGGATGTTGATGAAATAATCAGCGGATGGAAGGGTTAATCGCCTTTTCATGAAGATCAATTGAACGCCGAAACTTTAACAGATGGCGCGCCCTTCGCTCCGAAGGTGAGCCATGAAGCATCATCAGAAGCGAGGATCTCCCGACTTTAGTCAGGAAGAGCGTCAAGATTAGCGTATCTCAAGCCCTTATTTTATCTCAATGCCGCAAGAAGACCTCATCCGTAAGGGTGGGATGGATTGCGTCAGAGTTTAAATACTTCGAGCGCCGCATTAGCCTCGGCCTTAAATCGGACGTTCCGAGCCCTTCGGGTGGCCGTTAGCAACGTTAGCCTATGTCTTAACGAGAGGCATGGGATGGGGCTCGACTGGGGAGATAAACCAGTCATCAACGTGACTGAGCCCCCAAACCGCCAGGATGAGTCCAACGGCGCAAAGCCTTGGGCGAACGGCGGAACCTCGTAAGCTTCCATGAAACACCGCTCTGGCGACAGACGGGTTGGACGAAACATGGAAGCCCCATGCGAAAGCGTGGGGAGGAAGTC
>WUQV01000021.1 GCA_009889585.1 Candidatus Bathyarchaeota archaeon
CCCCACATTAATCATCATTCAAACGACGGGGCCTCTATAGCGCCGCTATCCGCCTTGCTAAGCCTTAGAGTGGTCTCTATCCCAAGAAGCTATTTGAACGCCAATTCTAGCAATCGCTCTACCAAGCACCTCACGGCCCCGAAGGCCTCAAGGAACTCGCCATGCCTTAAGGACGCCTCATAGAAATTAGAGTGAAGGCGGCTTGCCGCCCTAAAGCCTTCGTACAAACGTGGCTCTTCGAGCTCCTTAGCGAGCTCTGCGACGAACTCCCCTAGCTCTTCATGTCTTCTCAAGGTAATCCTCTTTCTAGCGGCGACGGCCTTTATGGCCTCAGCGGCACTTCCCCAGAGGAACTCGCTAGCCTTATTGTATTCGCCCCTCAGCATGTGGGCTATGGCGTTCTCTAGATATTGGACGCTTAATTTGTAATATTTCTTAACCCTTTTAGGTCGCGTTGGTTTTTTGTAAGGTAGCAATTGCTATACACTGCCGTAGGTTACAATGGTGGTATGCTATATTCTACGATGTCTCCAGAGCTGGCATCTATCTTGATCGTCGCCACGAGCACCTTTACGATCCCTACGTCCAGCTCCACTAACCAGACGCCATCGCTTTTTACCGCCCTCATGGGACGGGCCACAGCCCCCCTGATGGGATACTTGCTTCGAAGGAAGGATAACGCCCTTTCGGTTGCCTCCTCAGCATTCTTAACCTCAGCCATGACGCAGTTTCTAAGGCCTCCCCTCTAAATTTAAGCCCTCCTTTCGTGAACCTTTCGGCTGGTGTACGCTCACCAGCCATCGCCCCCTAAAACGGCCTTTCGCGCCGTCGACGTGCATTTTCAGTTTAAAAATGAACCTAGTTCAAAAGCCAATCTAAGGCCCGGCCTCGACCGTCCATTCCTTCTAAAAAGCTGGCATAAAGCCGACGCTTATCCACAAGAGCCCGTCGATAAGTTCCGAAAATAAACGGAGGGTGAGCGAGAAGTGAAGGGAAGTCGGACGATCCAGTTATGATAAGCGCGGAAGAACCAACGCTCTTTCCACGGACTAAATCGACGCTGGAATCGTTACCCTTCATTAAAACTCGTACGTTTCACCTACGCCTAAGACGACCACCTTTACCTCAGGGGCTCTCTCCTTAGCTAATTTGACAAACTCATCGGCTGACGACGCTAACACGGGAAACGTGCCATAATGCATCGGTATCACGACGTCTGGCTTTAAGAGCTCCACAGCCTTCGCAGCTTCGCGCGAGCCCATCGTGTAATACCCTCCAATCGGCAATAGGGCTACGTTCGGACGGTATAGCTCTCGGATTAGCTCCATGTCCCTGAAGACCGTAGTATCGCCAGCGTGGTAAATTCCCTTTCCCTCGCCGTATAGGATGAAACCCGTTGGAGACCCTCGCGTCGCGGTGTGAAACGCTTGAACTACGACTATCCCTATGCCCCTCACCTCGGTTGCCCCTCCCACGTTTAAGCCGATGACGTCTCTCACGTTTTGCTGCTGAGCATAAACACTTAGCTCATACGTCGCAATGAACGTAGCCCCCGTCCTCCTACAAATCGGGATCGCGTCTCCTAAATGGTCATCGTGATCATGTGTAACGCATACAATGTCCGCCTCGACTATTTCCGAGGCTTTACACGCAGCCACCGGGTTTCCATCGAGGAACGGATCAACGAGTATGACCTTATCAGCAAGCCTTATTTCAAAGGCCGCATGGCCGAGCCATCTAATCTTGCCCATGGCCAACCACCTTCGGCTAAGAAGAATTGATTTAAAGTTTTGCCTCCTTTCATCCCCCCAATCGAGTGTTTATGAACGGCGTTAGAGAAACGTTAAGGGTCTCGCATCCGCAGGAGGCTTCTTAGCGCTTGAACGGAATATCGCTAAGGGAATTGAAAGTTAAGCTTTTAACGTTAAGCGCTTAAGAAGGCTTCCGTGAAAGCTCGACCCCCTTCAGAAGAGGCCGTTAAGAAGTTAATCGAAGCTGGGAGGATCGCCAGTAGAGTTCGCGAGGCCGTTAAGAAATACGTTAGAGAGGGCATGCCGATAATCGATGTTTGCGAGTTCGTGGAATCCTCGATTCGCGAGAGAGGCGGTGAGCCAGCTTTCCCTTGTAACGTCTCGATTAACGAAGTAGCAGCTCATAGCACGTCCCCGCCGGGGGACGTACGTACGATCCCCGAGGGCTCGGTCGTCAAGGTGGATATCGGCGTTCACGTCGACGGTTACGTAGTTGACACGGCCGTAACGACGTGTTTTAACGCCGATTGGGAGCCCCTGGTCCTCGCAGCTGAAGAGGCTTTAAAGGAGGCCGTTAAGTTATTGAGGCCAGGAGTTTCGTCGTCGGAACTCGGCTTCAGAATACAAAGGGCCATCGAGTCTAAAGGCCTTAAGCCCGTTTCAAACCTCACGGGCCATCAAGTCGGACGTTACTTAATTCACGCTGGGAAGGCGTTGCCGAACGTAGCTCATTCCTTCGGCTTCAAAATCGAACTCGGCGAGGTTTACGCCGTCGAACCTTTCGTTACGACGGCAGATGCCGTTGGAAAGGTGAAGACCGGAAGGGAGGTCACGATATTCCGCTTCCAAAGGAGAAAGCCGTTAAAGGGCGTTGACGAAAGGGAGCTGTTGGATTACATCGAGAGGAGGTTTAGAACGCTTCCGTTCGCCGAACGTTGGCTTTTAAACGCTATGCCGAAGGGCCGTTACGAAGAGGCCTTTCGTAAGCTCTTGTCGTCGAAGTGTCTATTCTCTTATCCAATCTTCGTAGAGGCGAGCGGAAAGCGCGTAGCTCAAGCTGAACACACAGTTTTAATCGTCGAAAACGGTTGCCTCATCCTTACGGAGTAAGTCCTTTAAAGGATCGAGTTAAAACCTTGATGGCGCTTTTTCACGCTCCTTAACTTCTCTATAAATCGCCGAGATCGTCATCCTCTTAGAGCACTTAGGACAAGGATCGTCGATTTCTTTAAAGATGTAATCCCCCCTTCGGAAGTCTCTAACAACCTTAAACCCGCACGTGAAGCATGATATAATCGTCAAGACCGGTTGGGCCTTAAGGGCTATCAATCGCTTCAACCTTCGTATCTGAAGGAGCACGTAAGCCGAGAAGGCCATTCCTATGAGCCCCATGATCAAAAAGTAACCGGCGCCGACTCTATCCCCTTGGACGAGCCTATCGATTGAGAAGTAAAAGGAGATTAACGCTGTGATTAACATCATGATTGCCATCGCTACGATCCGAGATGGGACTTTCACCGTAGGTTGGGAGGTACCTTGTGTCAAGGCAATGGCTCCTCATTGGCCTATTCCGACGGTGTTGCCGATCCCGGCGATGATGACCATATCCCCTTCCTTAGTTCTCTCTCGAATTAAGCGCTTTATGCTTTCGATCGCTACGTCGGTTGCCTCGTAAATCTCCTTCCTCATCGGAGAGACGGCGTCTCCGACGTCCTCCTTGATTATGACGGCGTTCACTGGAATCTTGTACTTTAACAAAGATTCCTCGATCTTAAACTGTTCTACGCCAGGGCCTCCCATAGCCACCCCTACGCCTTCGGCAACGTCGCCGGTCCTTTCGCCCTCGAGCTTTAAGGCAGCGTCGACGACGATGATGTTAGCTACCCTACCGTTATTTTCCTCTACGATCTGCCTTACGACGTCGCCGTACTTGCCTATGTTGCCGCCCGGCCCCTCTGCCTTCAGAACGTAAGCGATCCTTCCTTCGATAGGAACCGTGGAGACCACCATGTCCTTAGCGACTTTCCTCTTCTCATGACCGTACATGAGCTTCGCTGCCACGAGGGCTCCGGCTCCGTCTCCAATCGGCTGCCCCTCGATGAAGGCTTTAAGGGCGCTTGCGTACGCTTCGGCTTCGCGCATCACCAACGGCAGTATCATCCGAAGTTGCATAATTATGAAGAGGCTGAGGGTCCTCTTACCGAGCATGTAGAAGTGCCGTACGATCTTGTAGATGTAATTTAACGCTAAGGCAGCGATTAAAGTCTTCTCAAGGTTGTTAAGTTGAACTTCGTCGGCCATCGGGGCCATTAACTTAACCTCATCCTTAAGGCGAACGTCTTGAACGTCCAATATATGCTCAAGCTTCCAAACGATTCCGGCTGGATCGAGGCTAACCGGCGGTATGGCGAAGTACTCTAAGAAGCGATCCAACCTCGCCGTTGGATCCTCAGACGGCCTACCTACTTCCTTAACCGCCTCGATCGCGATGCCCCTTCCGTCGTCTCGAACGCGCTTCAAACGCACGAGGAAGCCTTCGATCTCCTTCAGCATGGTGTACATTCGAATGCGTTCACCGTAAAGGAACATAAACGTAATGAAGAAGACCCAAACGAGGGTTAATACCCATGCCCAATTGAACTCCCCCTCGAAGAGTTGGGCGATGTTCGTCGCAATCGAGGCCGTTATCATGAGCGCCTTTGATGGCTTACGCGACTTATATATCTCTTTCATCTGCCTCCGGCTTAACTTTTAAAGGTCGTTGAAAAACGTTGGAGAGCGCTGTTGAAGAAAGGTATGGCTTGATGCTTAAGATCATGATGTGAAAGTTGAAGATATAAAATGCGATAGGAATTATGTCTTTAGAATATGATAATGGTCTAGAGGAAGGTTGTAGGATATCATGAGTGTATACTATGCTGTCATCTAACGATGTGTTAGAATGCTACGATCGAATTCCTTCAGAAGGAATTCATGTAAATTTAAGGGCGGGCTGCCAGCTTCCTCGGGTTCGCGCGGCCGAAGACCGCACTAAAGCCGAGGACGGAGCGCGGTTTAACTTCCGAGCTCCCGACGAGGGCGTTTGCCTCTCGTCTTCGGAATGGGATCGGGTGGGCCCCGCGCCCTATGGCCGGCAGCCCACTTTTAAGGAGGGTGATCCCCTTATAACTCTACCGGACGCTACATATAGCGGTTAGGTTGCCTCTAAGTAGGGAAGGGTGGGTAATATAGGTGGCGCTCCTTAAAGAAGGACATTGGCACGCCTTAGAAGCGGATGAAGCCATACGACTCCTCAAGACCGGTTTGGACGGGCTTAGCGAAGATGAAGCTAGGAGAAGGTTGGCGGAATGCGGGCCGAATGAATTGAAAAGGGAGAAGCGAAAGTCGCCCTTCGTCATGTTCCTTGAGCAGTTCAAGAGCATACTCATATGGATCCTGATCGTAGCTACGGCCCTTTCAGCGGTCATAGGTGAGCTGATAGATGCCATCGTCATCGTCGCCATCATCATAGCTTGTGCGATATTAGGCTTCGTCGAGGAGTATCGAGCTGAGAAGGCCTTAGAGCTCCTGAAGAAGCTGGCCGCCCCGACGACCACGGTCATACGGGAGGGCAAGGAGAAGACGATACCGACGAGGGAGCTGGTCCCAGGCGACATCGTATCGCTTAGCGTCGGCTGTTCCGTGCCAGCTGATATAAGGCTCCTCGAGGCCGTAAACCTCAGGACTAATGAGGCGCCTCTCACAGGGGAGTCGACGCCCGTCGACAAGCACGCTAAACCCTTGCCAGCGGAGACCGTTCTTCCGGACAGGGCTAACATGGCATTCAGCGGGACGACCGTGATCTACGGAAGGGGCAAGGGAGTCGTCGTCGGCACCGGCATGAGGACGGAGCTCGGAAAGATCGCCTCTATGGTTCAAGTCGTTAAGGAGGAGGCGACACCGTTAGAGAAGAAGATGGCTGAAATCGGCAAGTGGTTAGGGATCGCATGCCTTTCCGCATGTATGATAGTCGCTCTCTCATGCCTCTTAAGGGGGTACACGTTACTTGAGATGCTCATCTGGGGCATCGCCCTCGCCGTCGCCGCCGTCCCCGAGGCGTTGCCAGCGGTCGTGACGGGGTCCTTGGCGATCGGCGTACGTGAGATGGCTAAGCGAAACGCCATAGTTAGGAGGCTTCCCGCCGTCGAGACGTTAGGTTGTACGTCTGTGATCTGTGCTGACAAGACTGGGACGATGACGAAGGGTGAGATGACAGTTCGTAAGGTATATGGAAATGGAATAACGCTAACGGTCACAGGGGTTGGCTATGAACCTAAGGGGGAGTTCTATTATGAAGGTGAGTTAATGGATGTTAAAAGTGATAACATGCTTCAGTTGTTATTTAAGGCTGCTGCCCTTTGTAATGACGCTAAGTTAGACGTTGAGGAAGGAAGGTGGGTCGTGAGGGGGGACACCACTGAAGGGGCCCTCCTTGTCGTATCGATAAAGGCTGGATTGACTAAAGAGGAGCTCGACAAGTATCCGCGTGCTGGAGAGGTGCCATTTACCTCTGAAAGGAAGCGTATGACAACCATCCATTCATCGCCAAGCGGCTTAATAGCCTTTATGAAGGGAGCCCCTGAGGTTGTGTTGGGATGTTGTAAATGGATTTATAAGGATGGGCAGATTAGGGAGCTTGATGAGAAGGATAGGGCTGAGATCTTAAGAGTTAATGAGTTGATGGCGAATGAGGCATTGCGGAACTTGGCAATGGCATATAGGCCCTTAGATGTGACGCTGGAGAAGGTAGACGAAGGTATTGAGAATAACTTCATCTTCCTTGGGATAGCTGGCATGATAGACCCAGCTAGGGAGGAAGTTAAAGACTCTATTGAGCTCTGTAAGCGAGCTGGTATTGGGACAGTTATGATCACTGGTGATCATAGGTTAACAGCGATGGCGATTGCAAGGGACCTAGGCATGCTTAAGGGGAGTGACATAGTCTTAACAGGCACTGAGCTAGATCAAATGAGTCAAGAGGAGTATGAGAGGATAGTTGAAAATGTAAGGGTATATGCCAGAGTATCACCAGAGCATAAAGTTCGAATAGTTGAAGCTTGGAAGAAGAAGGGATATGTTGTATCTATGACCGGAGATGGCATTAATGATGCTCCTGCATTAAAGATGTCTGACATAGGCGTGTCGATGGGGGTCACTGGGACTGATGTGACGAAGGAGACTTCCGATATGACGTTGGCTGATGATAATTTTGCTACAATTGTCGCAGCTGTAAAGGAGGGGCGTAGGATATTCGATAACATCAAGAAGTACTTGTCTTATCTCTTGAGGTGTAACCTAGCGGAGATCGGAATAGCCATAGCCGCCACGTCCTTGGGCCTTCCAGTGCCGTTCACAGCCGCTCAAATCCTTTGGATAAACTTGGCTACAGACGGCCTCCCAGCGTTAGCGTTAGGCGTGGACCCAGCGGATCCCGACGTCATGGATAGGCCTCCACGTAACCCTAAGGAAACAGTTTTTACGTGGGACGTTAAAATCTACCTCATCATACTCCCGCTGCTCACTATAGCCCTCGTCATACCGATCTTTGCGTACAAATGGATGGTAACTGAAGATTTGACGAAAGCTCAAACGGCAGTTTTCCTAACGATCATACTGTGCGAATTGTTCGTTGCGCTAAGCTGTAGATCATTAAGGATGCCCATTTACAGAGTTGGAATCTTGAGGAACAGATTCCTACCAATAGCAATAGCTATATCGTTCATGGCGACGTTCTGCATATTCTCCGTGCCTCAATTACATGCGGCCTTCGACGTGACGTGGCCGGAGCCTATCGATTGGGCAATGGGTGTTAGCGTGGCCTCTGTACTATTCGCCACTATGGAGATGATGAAGCTTGTAATGCACAAACTGCCACAAGCCCGAAGGGCTAAACGCATATATCTTACTGCGCCTAGATTAACGGAGGGGCCGTAGTCTAGCCAGGTATGACACCGAAAGGCGTCGTCTGCCCTCGGCGTTAAGACGGGCTCCAGAGGTCGGCTAAGCGGGTTTGCTGACCGCATGGGATGAAGAGGCTCTGGAGCGAGGAAACCCGTAGGTCGCCGGTTCGAATCCGGCCGGCCCCACCAAAATCCGCCTTTTCGAGCCTCTTCGGCATACGCAGTTGGGCCGTCTGGAGCCGTCCTGCCTTCCTTGGAAGGAGAAGTACTTCAAGGTATCATTAAGGCCCGCTCTCTGCTGATGAAGCCCTAGACCTAGGAGTTCGACGACTTTACGTTTTAACGTTAGGACCTCATCCTGGCTTTGGCATTTTCATCACCTCCTCAACGGCTTAAGCGGTCCCCGCCCTCGCTCTTGGTTCTCATCCCGCTGGCTGTTCGGTCGGTCCCCTCATCACGCCTTTTTCGTTGGCACCTCTTCGATGTAGGTACATGTGGAAACCACAGGCGTGAATTCCTCAAGTTGAAATTCTTAGGCGAGTAGATATGCTCAAACTGCTATTAAGTGAGGAGTTGGAGCGAGGAATACGTTAAGAAGATGAGGCCGTTATCGCCTAAGGACTATGGGCTTAGAAAGTGACGTTCACTTATGAAGCCAGTTCTGGCACTTATCTTTTTATCCTCTCAAATTAGAAGGATCTCTTTAAGCGAAAGGGCCTTCTGGAAAATAAAAAGCCCGACCGAGGAAGGTTAAACCTCCCCAAGGCCGGGTTTAGGGCGACATGTCCATAGCTCACTGGCGAATATGAAGCTTAAGTGATCGACGCTTAAGCCCTCAGCCTTTCAACATACTCAGATATCGCAGATGATAGACTTACTTGCCTTGGCAAATTCGCATAATGCATAGCGTTTATCGTCTTAGGAGCCCTTCCTTCTATGAAGTCAGCGATGCTCTCAGAGATCTTTAAGAGTTCAGCCCTTAGTCAAGAAGCTTTATAAGTGTGTATTACAATACATAATACGTTTCAGATGAGCATCATCACCGTCAGGATTCCAAGGGAGCTTAAGGAAAAGCTGGAAAGATATAATATTAACGTTAGCGAGATTGTGAGGAGATTGCTTGAAAAATACCTCTTAGGGTTGGAGTTAAGCGATCTCGCCGATAGGCTTGAGTTACTTAGGGAGCGTTTGAGCGGCAAAATAGATCCGAGGTTGATAGCCCAACTCATCCGCGAGGATAGGGAGGCGCGGTGAAGCATCTTCTCGATGCATCAGCCCTCATACCTTTGATAACTAGGCGAGGCAAAAAGTTAATAGTAGAAGCCCCTCGTGAGGGCCTAATTACAACGGACTTAGCAATATATGAAGCTTGTAATAGCCTCTGGAAGCTTGCGACGTTATTGAAGCACATATCTCTAAAGGATGCCATCGATATAGCTATAATGCTTAAGGATCTAACTGCAAGGAACATTATTCAACCGATGAGCTTCGCTAAGCTAAATTTCTCTAATGCTCTTAGGAAAGCATATGAAGAGCTCCTGACGTTTTACGATGCATCGTACATAGTGATTGCCAAGGGTGAAGGGGCCATCTTAGTGACGGAGGATGAAAAGCTGCTAAAGATAGCGAAGCAAGTTTGTAAAGGCGATAACGTACACAGACCTTGAAGGCAGACTAGCTCTGAGGCAGCCATCATGAACTAATCATCCACTGGCCAAGTAGAGGCAGAGCTATTGAGGGCAATGGTCATTGCGCATTTGATTTAAGGCTCAATTAAATATGATGGATAAAAGGCTCAAAGTTGAGCATGAAGTTATAAAAGCGTTTAGGATTTAGCAGCAAATTCCTACCTTAAGGAAGTCGATAAAGGCTTTAAAGGAGGAAAAGCCCCCGCCCTGCTCGGAGGAGACGCCTTCTATGGAAGAGAGGAAGATGTACGAATTGGTCTTAGAGCTCTCGGCGGAAGAGCCGTTCACAAAGGGCATTTTGGAGGTGGAGTTCGAGTTCGAATTCGACGAGGGGAAGTTCGAGGAATACGCCAAAAGGCTACTGGGAGAGGAGGAGGTTCCGAGCTTCGAGGAGGCTGAGATAGAGCTGATAGCCGATGTAGCATCTGAGTTCCCTGAGTTCGTGTTGGGAGGAAGGGCCATAGCTAGGCTTCATCATACGGTAGGAAGGCACGTCTTAGAGGAGTCTGGGGCGGAGAGCATAGAGGACTTCGTAGAGTACCTAAAGGGCTTGATCAAGGGGTTGGAGGAGCTAAAGGCTAAGGCGGATGAAATAGGCATAGTATTTAAGTCCGATGGACACTCGGGGTTCGAGGCTGAGTTAATAGAGGAGTTTAAGCCTAATGAGGCCTTGGGAAAGGTATTAGCGAGGATAGAGGCGAGGGCGGCCATTTTCAAGGGCATCGTCGATGAATGGGAATAGCGGATCTCACCCTTATTTTTTAGACGAGTGAATTTAGCTCTCGTCGGCATCTATTCTTAACCACCTAAGGCCAAGGGAAGCGATATAACGGCTGATGTTGAAAATGAACGTATTGACCCCGAGCCAAAACCGTTCTTTTACGCGCGCTCTTGATGGGGCTGGGGAGATTTGAACTCCCGTCACGAGGGCCCAAGCCTCCAATTGAAATATGCCGATTTGCGCGATGGATTCGTAAAATGGCTAAAGTTAAACGAATACGATGATGAATATGCAAGATCAATTATGAGATATCTTGATAAATATGTAAAGGAGATAAAATGCCCGAGCGATGTGATGGAAATTTGCTTAAGGGCTAAAACAAGAAATATTCATTTCGCATTGAGGGCGCTTTTAAATTATGCAATGGAATTGGGTTATGATGAGGAATGGATTAAGAGGCTTAAAAAGGCAATTCCAAATATTCAATCAAATATTGATATTCATCGAGCAAGTGAAGATGAAATAATAAGATCGCTTGTAATAATGAATAAGAAAAATGAGGCATATGCTGCTGTTTACAATGCTCTTCTCGATAGCGGCTTAAGGTTGAGCGAAGTCCCAAAGATGATTGAGGCGATTAAAGAGGGGAAATTCGAGGATTGTGGCGATTTCATAATCGTTGAATTGGGATTCTTTAGAAATTCCAAATTGGCTTATATTGGGATTATAACGAAGAAAACTTTAGAAATGATTAAAAAAGTTAAGGAGATAAATGTTATAAACGCAAGGGGATATTTAAGCAAGATCAATGTAGTGAAGTGGAAATATTTAAGGAAATATGCTTATGACAAAATGCTTGAGGTTGAAATCCCTGAGAGCGTAGCCGAATTTATTCAGGGGAGATTTAACTTAAGCATAGGAGCCAAGCGCTATGCAATGCTTAAGAGGCAGGCGCGGGTTCATTACCCGAAATATCTTAAGGTCGTCGAAGTCTTGAGGGCCAAGGCGAGGACTGCATAGGATTAGACGGTCCCTCTCGATGTCCCATGTGCTCGACCTCGCCACAGGTTTTGAGCCTGCGGCGATGGCCAAGCCTTTATTTTCCGGCGATCGTTTATCCTCATGCCTTAAGGCTCGCTGTCAACAAATTCCTATATTGTGGAGTGCATAATTTGTTGACAGTTGACGGTTGAAACCTCCCGCCCCCAAGCCGCGATTAAGTTGACGCTC
>WUQV01000022.1 GCA_009889585.1 Candidatus Bathyarchaeota archaeon
ATGAAGGACGAGATCGACGTAGACGTCAGCAGCGTTATCTTAGGGGTTGAGTCGATAGATGAGGCTGGAAGAAGGATCTTCAACGCAATCCTCGACGTGGCCTCCGGGAAGTTAACGAAAGCGGAGGCCCTCGGTCATGATGAGTTCGGGATATTTAGGGTTGGGCCTACGTTTTAAGTGATCACGTTGAGCTCTAAGTTTAATGCCATTATAATTGATGAAAAGGATAATGTAGCAACTACTTTAAGCCCTATAGCCAAGGGTGAGAAAGTCAAAATAAGAGTTGGCTGTGAAATTGTGAAAATTGAAGCTAAAGATGATATTCCGTTTGGGCATAAGATAGCCATAAGGGATATTCCATTAGGAGGCGATATAATAAAGTACGGTTGGCCGATAGGCGTGGCTACAAGGGATATAAGCGTTGGAGGGCACGTTCACGTGCACAACGTCTTAAGCAAAAGGGGCTGCCCTCGCAGCCTTAAGACAACATCATTTCACGAATTAACGTCTAAGGCGAGCGGCTTTTTCTCGCTTTTCTAAACCATATGGCCGTCTTCCATAGCGTAAAGTTCAAGAGGCCCTAAGTCGATGGCGATTAAGCGTTGAGCGAACGACCCCTTTCGAAGGCCCTCGTCGGCTTAACAGGCATGCCAGGATCGGGCAAGTCCGTCGTAGCTAACGTAGCGAGGAGAATGGGATGCGCCGTAGTCGTCATGGGGGATGAAGTTCGTGAGGAGGCAAGGAGAAGGGGCCTGAGGCCCTCCCCCGAGGGCTTAGGGGAGCTTATGTTAAAGCTCCGTGAGGAGGAAGGACCGGCTTCCATAGCGAGGAGGTGCATCCCGAAAATCGAAGGAGCTGAACGACGCGTCGTAATAGTCGACGGAATCAGAAGCTTAAGCGAAGTAAAGGAGTTCAAAAGGAGGTTCCCGAGCTTCACGCTCGTAGCCGTTCATTCTTCGCCTGATGTTCGCTTCAAACGCCTTTTCAACAGGAGGAGGGAGGACGACCCTGAGTGTTGGAAGGCCTTCGAAGAAAGGGATTTACGCGAGCTTAAAGTAGGAGTAGGAGATGTCATAGCGTTAGCGGATTATATGATCGTAAACGAAGGGTCGCTTGAGGAGCTTAAGGCTAAAGCTCGAGGGATTCTCAAGGAAGTGATGAACCGTTGGATGAAGTAGACGTTCAAATGGAGGCCGAGGTCCATCCGACGGAGGACGTAAACAAGGTTAAGCGAGCTATCGAGAACGTATTCGGCGCCGTAGAATTCGAGCTGAAGCCTTCGGATGGGAAGGACATCCTCGTCGCAAGGGCGAAGGGTACGTCTGGGCTCATGAGGTTCCAAAGCTTGTTACGTCAGGAGCGCATTTTAGATGCAGCGAGGGCTGTGCTAATGGAGGGCTTGAGTAAAGGGTCTGTGACGTTTTTCCTAAATAAGCAAGTAGCTTACGTCGAACGGGTTTCCTTCTCGAAGCCAGCGGCTGAATCGCCGCTAGGGCCGATAAAAGTCTTAGTTAAGTGCGAGAGGCCGAGGGAACTCATCGATTGGATCGCCCCGAAAACGGCTTGAGGCAATCATTATGGAGGCATCGGTTAGGGGGCTGATCGTAGGAGCGGATAACTATTCGACGGCTTACGAAGCTCTTGGGTCATTCGGCACCGACATGGCGCCATGGATATAGCTATAACCCTCGCGATCGGGCGAGTTTAAGACGCAAGTTGAAGAAGGGTCGCTTCCCTTTAGGTGAGGCTTATCACTACCTTCAGCAACTACCTTTAACAGGACGATAGGCTTGGGCGTGGACCTAGGCGGCTTAGTGCCTAAGACAGTCATAGACTTGAAGCACTTAAGCGGCAAGTCGATCGCCATCGACGCTTATAACGCGCTTTATCAATTCCTTTCGATCATCCGCCAGCCCAACGGTACGCCGTTGATG
>WUQV01000023.1 GCA_009889585.1 Candidatus Bathyarchaeota archaeon
CTTCGGAAGGATGGCGTATCGTATTGTTCCTTCGTCTGAGCCCAACGATTTAAGCCAGCGAATGATAACTCCGGACACGGCATTTGCAAAAGGCCTACCTCGTGCCTCCTCAAGAGGTCTACGATTTCGTCGATCGCGCTCGGAAACTTAGCCAGTCCGATGACCTTGGCGTTTTGATTTAAGATGCAATGCGCGACTAAGGCGACTTTCATGCTCCTTCCGTCTTCACGCGTCAAAGGGCTGCTCCCTCCTCGTCGAGCGCTACGTATTACAATCGCCCCTTAAGCAGCATTTAAATACATAGCGAGAAATTCTATTAAAAGTTGAAGAAGCTAAGGGATTACAAAAAGGAGTTCCCATGACGAGGTCATCATCGGATCTAAAGGCCAAGCAGTGATTACACTTCGCTAGCAGCCGCTACTATTATCAACGTAGTCATACTAAAGTCTCAGCATTCGAATTAGAAGATGAACTTAATACTTTAGCAGCAAAACGCCATACTTCAGCATTCTAATAAGAATTAGCCTCTCCTTCAAACGCTCCTCTTAACGCAATCCTAGGATTTTTTCAACGTCATCGATATACTTAACCACCTTTAAAAGGTCCTCCTCGATCTTCTCAGGCAAGTATTCTCCTTCGTAAAAGCACCTTACGTGAAGGTGATGCTCCCTAGCGCCGAATCTGTCCCGCAGGCCCTTCTCCGCCACCTTGGGATCCTTAAGCTCGAGCTCCTCTAAAGTGAGCCTTCTCCCCTTATGGCTCCTTACGACCTCCTCAGGATAGCCCTTGGCTATTAAAAGCGCGTTAGTAGCTTGTACGACGGCGTTCCAACCTTTTTCCGCCGCATTCCTAATGAACTCGTCTTTTCTCTCCTTCTCCCATAGCTTGAACTCCACCATGGAGGCCTCGGAGAATTTCCTCGCCTCGAATATGTAATAAGCGACCTCGGCGGACATTTACATCGCTTCATTAAGTTAATGCTTGAGAATTTAAGCCTTTTGACGCTTCTCCCGTATATTTAGAGCAGTCAGCATCTTTTATGAAGGCCGAAGGCAGCTGCCAAAGCTCCATAAAGGGTTACACCTTCGCCTAACCTCGTAACCTTTATTATCGGAAGCTTATTAATTGAGTATTCACTTACGTAACGTTGAATAGGGCTTAAGACTAACTCTTCATTTCTTAACGTTACAGCACCTCCTACAATTATTAAAGAAGGATCATAGACATTAATAACATTAGCAAAGCCTATAGCATTAAGCCTTCCAGCACTTTTAACTATTTCTAAGCAAAATTCATCGCCAGCCTTAGCTCCATCATATATATTCTTAGCAGTCATTTTCTTAAGATCGCCTTCAACATATCTATATAAAAGGCTTTTCTCAAAATCTCTCCATCTCTTCTCCTCTAATATTAATTTAGCATAATTAGGCAAGTTCCTTCCAGAGCAATAAGCTTCCCAATGGCCTCTTTTTCCACATCCACAAATGAGCTTACCTTCAAAGTCTATAACCAGATGACCTATTTCATGAGCATTTCCATCTTTTCCTAAAAGCAATTGCCCATTTACATATGCTCCCCCTCCTATTCCAGTACCTATGGTTATATATACTAAATTCTCCTCAGACTTACTATCTCCAAAGGACTTCTCTCCAACAGCTGCTGCTACACAATCATTTAATAATTCCACTGGAACTTTAAACTCTTGGCTTAATGGCTTGACTAAAGGTATAAAGTCATAATGAGGTATATTAGCAGGTTTATCAACACCACCTCTCTTAAGATCTAAAGGCCCTATCGAGCCTATGCCTATGCCCACAAAATCTTCTAAAGTCAATCCTAACTCAAGTTGAAGCGACTTTATCATACGAATTATTTGAAGGCTTATGGCCTCAGGCCCTGTTATAACGTCCGTAAGCTCGACCCTTTTACCTAAGATATGACCATCACTTAACCCTAAGGCTACTCTTAAATTAGTAGCACCTAAGTCTATAGCAGCTCCATAAGTAACATTCGCCTTCAAGCTTAGCACCTTGAGCCTTAAGCTCATTGGATGATCGAGCTAAGATGAAATTTAAGCTTTAAAAATCTTAAAGCACGACGTAGTAAGCGGTCATGGGCC
>WUQV01000024.1 GCA_009889585.1 Candidatus Bathyarchaeota archaeon
ACGCCTTTCGCCACGCCGTCCTTCACGAGCAAATGTTTCACCTCTGCTTCCATTCGGATGTCAACGCGCTTGTTGAGGAATTGGCGTACCCTACGAAGCGTTTTAATGCAGTTCTCAGCCCCCATGTGGCGGACCTTTTGAGGGATGAGCTTCAACCCAGCCATCGAGGCCTTGTGCCTTATCTCCTCGATCCTCGTTAAGTCCGTGCCGTATACGTAATTTGGCGCTCCGAACTTTACGTAGGTGTCATCGACGCATTCGATGAGGTTCTTAAGCTCCTCCTCACCAACGTACTCATTCAACCAACCGCCAACCTCGGTCGAAAGCGTAAGCTTTCCATCGCTGAAGGCTCCAGCTCCTCCCCAACCAGAGAGCAAGGAACACGGCTTACAGCCTATGCAACCGAGCCCTCGGCTGGCTGGGCATTTTCGATGCTCTAGGTCTCGACCTTTGTCGATGATCAGGACGCTAAGATCTGATCCCTCCACGAGGTTTAAGGCTGAGAATATGCCAGCTGGTCCCGCTCCGACGATGATCACGTCGTACTTCAATAGCTCTCCCGAAGCCGGGACGATGAGTCAAAGCAGATATATATTCTTAACGAGCGCGTTCGCATGATTAAGATGGACAGGAACATCAAGGTCGTTTCGTTCGACTTCGACGGAACTCTCGTCGATCATAGCTTCATGGAGGCGTTTTGGAACGAGGTCATGCCTAAGGTATACGCGGACGAAAAAGGCATGGGCCTTAAGGAGGCGATGGCCTATGTCTTCGCAGAATACGATCGAATCGGCAGGTTCGACTTAAGGTGGTATCTGCCGTCCTTTTGGATTAAGCACTTCGGGCTAAAAGCCTCCGTGGATGAGCTATTATTGAGATCGGAAGAGAAGCTAAGGGTTTACCCGGACGTTCAAGAGGCATTAAAGGAATTGCGATCCTTAGGGTTCGCTATGGTGGTGATATCGAGCGCCCCTAAGGAGCTTATCGAGTTCGGAGTTAAGAGGATCGGCGATTTCTTTCGAGCGGTTTTATCATCCGTATCCGATTATGGATTAATTCGTAAGCTTCCTAACTTCTACCTTCACGTTTGTAATAGGCTTGGAGTAAAACCTTATGAAGTAGTTCACATAGGCGATGATTATATTTACGATTATAGCGTTCCTAAATCGTTAGGAATAGAGGCCTTACTTATAAGGAGGGAAGGCGGATTCGATAAGGAGTTCGTGATTAAGGACTTAAGGGATTTGAAGACGAGGTTAATAAGACATTAATCTACATATAGTATCGATAATGGCTCTACATAATGAGGTCGAAGCATTAAGGCCTTGAAGGAATCAATTCATCTGACTCGATTGAAAGCGCGTTGGAAAGGAGGGCCGAAGGCCAGCACAAGGCTTTCGCGCCGCTAGCAAAGCCTTTGGACATAAGAGGTGTTAATGCCGGCCTACGGACAGGGCTCAAGTGTTACGTCGTTAACGCTTAAATCGTAAATGAGCGTATGCCGCATCATCATTATTATTGCTGACGAACGAAGGCCAAGGCGCCGTTTTGAAGGCGTTAAACGCCGTCGAAACGGCCTTCCCATGGGACCTTTCTTAAGCGGCTCTCAATCCGCTTAGTTGGCCCATGAATCATTCATAAAAAGGAGGGCATTTAACGGAGTTCTTGACTAAGGGGAAGCGTATCGCCTCAATAGCACCTAAACCACACGCCCATTGGCACGTCGAATAGACGGCCTAATGTATCTTTAAACTTAAACCTGCTAATTCTGATGTATACGTGTTCCACAACGTTCGCTCCGATGTTGTGAAATTGACCGAAGTTCTCTAAATGGCCTGAAACGAAAATGATGGAAGCCGTGATTCCAGAGATGAATGAAATAGCTGAAGCCGGGAGGCCTGCGAGATTTGCCGCAGTAACAACCGCTATAGCGCCTAAGGGCAAACCTACTTCAAAATCCTGATCATATATATCGAACCAATCGAATATCTTGCTGAAGTATACGCTTTCCTTCACGCTTAGCATTCCATCACTTAACTCTGTGCCAGATATATAAGGCCTTATCTCCCTGCTCCCATCGAATATACGACTGGCATAAGGTGGTTGTCTTGCTTCTACACCACCTATAATCGTTGTTCCACTTACTTGTACATCATAAACATAACTCTCTATCTTCTCAAGGCCAGTGTAATAACTGAAGCCATCGCAAACGAATATTTCCCTATAATGGACGTGCGCGATCTTAGCGCTTATCCAGAACCAATAAGTCTTTCCCGGCCATACGTACCTGGAGTGAATGAACGCATAATAATAACCTCCACGGCTGAAGCCGACTGTATAGAAGTCCACCGAAGGGGTCTGTCCAGCGTAAAGATTGGACTTTATATGATACCCGTAGCCAACGGTGAACTTGAACCCAGACTCATGGCTGATGACGATGCCGATCCCTGTATTAATAACCCCCGACAGTTGGGGATAGTCGTTATGTACGATTAGCACTGGAACTCTAACGAAGACATTAGACCTCCAAGAGAGAGCGAGGTCTTCTTCCCATAGGTAAAAGCAATAGGGTTGTAAGATATGTCCTCGTAAAGGCCTATGCCCATCCTCTTCGTATAAGCTGAGCTTAACCATCCTCCGTATCAATTCTTCAGAAGCTCTAATCGGGTTATAGTTAATGGCTATCACAGGGAACCTAAAAGCCCTTCCATCAAGGTTAGCCCAAATATCCATCTTTATAGCTGTCTCGAGCCCTTTATCACGTGGATGTTCCTTAATCCATGCTTCGATCACCTCCTTAAATCGATCTTCATCCGACCTGAAGAATAGCTTTCCCCCCTCTACTCTTCCTCTGTATAACTCTACGACTGGCGCTATTCTGTCAGGAGGACCTTCAGGCACTAAAGCCTCCACTTGAACATAGATTTCAACGTAGTCCAGAATTATACCTCTATCGTCTACAAATGTTATCTCAACGCCTTTCCTAGCTATCAGATGATAAATTTGAGGTAAAACTATGGACAACGACAGCAAGACCACTATAGCGATTACGACGTAGGCCTTTGTGGACTTACGTTTGAGCTCCATTTGTCGATTTCTGACGAAGCCAGATATTTAAATCTTGCACTCTAAATCGCGGATGTCAACGGGCATCATCCTCGTTGAGGCCCTCTGCTATTAAGCGTATGGCGTGCTCAAGGAGGCGCTTAGGGTAAGCGATCGTAGCAGAGGTCGGTTGGCATAGCCTAGCTACTCCATAATCAAGATGCCTTTCCTCAACCCCGCCTTACGTCGCCTCATGCTATGGGCCTTTTAGGTATCATCATAACGTTCAAGGCACAACGGTAAACGTATGATGATAAGGCCGTCGCAGTGCGTTTTCCAGCCGTCGGCTGCTTGGACGGCCGTAACGCCGGATGAGATGACACATTTGCTCGACTCAAAGCTTAACTCAAGCATAGCGGCCCATCGCCTCGTTAAGAGCTGAAAACACGTCTAACGATTGCCGTTTCATCGATTAGCGAGGGCTAACTCCAGCGCTCGGAACATCGAATGACATCGCGTACCTAAGCCGTACCTTCTAAAGTCCCCGCCTTAATGGGGTCGGAAGCGATAACCACGCCTTAAAGGAGCTATCGATGCACCCGCTCTAAATGAGAAGGCTTAATAAATGAAGAAGGAAGGCGGTTAAATTTAACCCTGAAACTACCACATCTTAGGGTAAAGATCCCTCGACATGAGAACCCGCTGGACTTTCGCCACAAAGCCATGGTCCATTTGAACGGCCCCCTCCGTCGACGTTAAGACCTTGGCTAAAGCCACGGCCTCCTCCTTTTGAGTGAAAATCGCCACGATATCGTCCGGCTTTATGCCCGTCTCCAATGAGAGAACGCCTGGAGCCGCTAAGTTAGCCCCATGGCAGATGGCGGCTACCGCTGAATCGCGTATGTAAACCTTCGGAAGGAGCTTTAAGGCGTACTCCATCGGCAGAATGAACCTTCTAACGTAAGCCTCATCACCTGATTCCTTCCAACGTGAGTACAAGTAGTAAACGTCGTGTAACGTCACGCATCTTTCATCTTCAGTGAACGGCCCCGCCCTCGTCCGACGAAGCTCTTGCATATGGGCGCTACATCCTAAAGCCTCCCCGATGTCCCCGCAGAGCTTCCTGACGTACGTGCCTCCTTCGCAACCGACTTTGAAGAGAACGTTCCTTCCGTTTACTTCGAGTAAATCTAAGTAGTAAATCCTCCGAACGCGAACCCTCCTTTTGACGGATGAACGCAACGGAGGCCTTTGGTATATAGGGCCTTGGAACTCTCGAAAGACGGCTTTCACGCGTTCGAAGGGGACATCCCCGTGAAGGCGAAGGACCCCTACGTACTCCTTCCCCGTTAAGAGGAGCGCTTGTACGACTTTAGCTGCTTCCTCAAGGGCTATCGGTAAGACGCCGGTAACACGAGGATTTCCCCAGCCCCTCGGCCTCAAGGGTCCCGCCGTGGCCGGCGTGTTGAACGCCTAGGATTCGCCTGACCCAGGCCGTGACCTCGTGGCTAGACGGCCCGGGGGGCTTGTCTAAGTTTATGATGCCGAAGCGAATGTAGTCGCTTAAAGGGCGTTCCTCGGGCTTGTGGCCGTAACGAGGGTCCGTCTCCTCCTCCGCCCTTATAACGAGCTCCCTTTTGACCTCCCAAGGGGCGACGACCTTAGACATCGCTCCTCCCTAACGATCGTTCAAGCTAGCGTAAGGCTGGCTTCACGGCCTTCGCCATAGCTTCGAGCATCCCCGCGGCCTTTAACGCTTCGATCACCTCTTCATCCGATGCCCCCCGTTTGACATCGACTTCATCCTTAGTGAGCTCGATGTGGTTGACGTTAACGCGCCTCCTCCTAACGCCTGTCAATACCTTAGGGCCGGTGATCAAGACGAAGTTTTTATCGATAACGTCTACGATGACGCACTTTTTACCAGCCTCCCTACCGGTTACCTTAACGCATATCCTTCCGACTTCCACCGCAGGCAAACCTATCACCAGCTTAAGCCGAGGGCCTCTCGCTTAAAATCCTTATGCTATCGCACTTCACTTAAGTAAGGCAATAGTCGGATAATACGAGTTAGCGAAAGAACCTTTTATAAGATAGTAAAGGAAGCATAAGCTCGAAAGATTAAGCTATCTACGACTGATCGTACAACTTGAAATACTTCTTCAGCGCTTAACAAGTCCGTATCCACTATTAAATCGAAGGGCGAGTAATCTTCGCATATACGAAATCCATAAAGCCTTTCATAAATAGACTTCGTCCCCTTCTCCTTATCCTTCACTAAGGCAGCGGCCTCCTCATAACTAATTCCATCCCTTTTCGCCACCCTTTTAACCCTTACGCTTAAAGATGCCTCAAGCCATACGTTAAAGCCTTCTTTAAAAAGCCAAGGCATAGTCCAACTATCTAAAACGATGCCTCCTCCTTTTGCTAACTTCAATAACTCTTCATCAACCTTCTTATCAAAGCTAAGATCTTCCATCCGCTGCCTTAAGAACTTCATTCCTTCTTCGCTTTCCCACCAACCGATATTCGTCGGGCGATAACCAGCTTCAGCTGCTAACGCCTTTAACGCCTCCCCTCCTGAGGCGTACTTCAAGCCGTAATGTTCAGCCAACCTCTTGGCGAGGCTGCTCTTCCCGCATCCAGGCAGCCCTGCGACGCAAATGACGATTTTATTCGAGGCTTGCCTCCGACGGCCCTCCATAGGGAAACCTAAGCAAGGGGCTGATTGCTTTAGCTGGGGAATTGCGCATAAAAACCTTTTAACGTAGAAGTCAAATACCTCACCATCGGGGCGTAGTCAACCCGCCTCACGTCCGAGGCTGGCAGACGGCCTCTTCAAGGCTGTGAGAGCGGAGACCTGGCCGAGTCTCATCAGGCTCTGCGGGCTTAGGCCTAACCAAGCCGAAGGAGGAGGCTAGTGGGATAGAGTCCGAGTTAGAAGAAGGCGGATGAACGCCTACTTCGGACTAAAACTCAAGCTCTTCACTTCGGTGGGGGAGTGGTTGACAGGTCAAAGGCTCCTTACGGCTTGCTTCAAGAGCTCCTCAAGGCAATCGCTACAAAGCTGGCCGCCGTACATTCGGCCAACGCTTCGTTGAGTTCGCGTTAGTTTCCGAAGCTCGGACGGACGAAGGCGCGGAATCCCGTGGAGCTCTCGACTGCAACGAGAACAACGCGCTGGATTAGGCTTCCCCTTCTTGTAGCGAACGACGGTCCTTCCGCCTGGCAGCCGAACTTGGGCTCGTTTCGCGCTTCTCGTTCGTAACGAAGGCCTTGGCATGCCTTACTCCTCCCTAAACCGCAGGAACAATCGAGAGGAAAGGGTTCCGAATAACATAGCGCATAAGAAGTACCACCAAAGCACGCTCGTCCAACCGAAGCCTGGTACGAAGGCCACTGGGATTAAACCATACACAGGCACTAGGAAGAGCCACCAGATGATCGCTATGTGACCGAAGGAGATGAGGAGGAAAAGGAACTGCGGTTTAGCCACCTTCCTTTGGATGTAATTTATCCGACGCTCTTGTCTCCTCAACTTTTGGAGCAACTTTTCGTCCCTCGTCCGCTGCGCTCGGAAAAGTTGGGCGCGATATTCCGAGAGCTCCTTTTGCATGCGCTTATACTCCTCCCATCCGATCGTTCGATCTATTAACAAACGGTTTACCAAGGAGTTGAGCAAGGAAAGGCCTGCGGAGATGGCTAGGATTACAGCCGTCGCCCCTGGAGCCTTTAACGCCAGCTCGATGAACCACTCGACCATGGCTTACGTCACCCCTCATTCCAAAAGCTTAGTATCTCCATGGCCGCCTCACTTTGCTTTACCTCAGGTTCGTCTTTCCGACGCTTAGAATGCCTGCGACGGCTATGAGCTTAGCTCCAGCCAAGCCCTTACTCACCGAGGAACTTACGGATGGCTGGATGCACCTCGGCTACTTGCTCCCTCGTCAAGAGCTGGTAGTACTGGTAAATGATGCCGACGCTAAGTAAGATCCCTGTCCCCGTGCCGAAGACCCCCAAGAAGTCGGCGATCGCAGCGATTAACCCGATGATAATCCCGCCGAGTATCGCTACGACGGGTAAGTAACGCTTGAGCAACGCCTCAACGGGCGCCGTTGAACGCCTGTAGCCCGGTATTTGCATCTTGGAATCGATGAGCTGCTTAGCGACCGCCGAAGGCCCCATCCCGCCGACTTCTAACCACGTTATCGAGAATAAGGCGCAAAACGCCACTAAGGCTAAGGCGTAGCCAAGCGCCCTTAACGGCTCGCTTAAGACTTCCAGCACGTTTAAAGGAGCCGTGACGTAGTAGACTAAGCCTCCGACAGGCCTAGGCTGGTTCCCCTCCCATTTGAACTGGCCTATTAGGTCGAGCCACCAATTGTCCCCTGGCGCTGGAGCTCCGTTCCAGCTCCAAAGTAGTTGCGAGAATAAGTATACGTTAGCGAAAAGGGCGGAGGCGAATATAACGGGGAGGACGGAGACGTAAAGGAGCTTAATCGGGTATCGAGCTCTAAAGCCTTTATATGACGCGTGCGAAATCGGGAGCTCCACGCGGATCCCCTCGAGGTAAATCACCACGAGGAAGACGGCTACGGTCATGATGAGGCCTAACAAGGAGCCATGAGGCCTGAGGAATAGCTCCCAAACGTTCCCCCCGGCCATGAGCGTTTGAACGATTGCTACGAAAGCGCCATGAGCCCTCCCAGGTTCGATTGGAAGGGGGTTAAAGCACTCTAACGCGATGGCTTGAGCTACGCCAGCTAAGATGAAAAGGCTTATCCCGCTTCCAATCCCCCATTTTTGAACGAACTCATCCAAGAGGATGACGATAACCCCAGCCGTTAGAAGTTGAAGGAAGACCATCATGGCTACGTCAATGTCTAAGCGGCCGTAAACGCCTCCGAAAATGTAAGCTGAAGCTTGAACGCCCGTGAAGATTATCGAAAATGCCTTGCTAGCGGACGTGAAAAGCGACCTATCCTCAGGGTTTGACATGTCGCATTGAACCATCCCAGATCCCACGAGCAATTGAACGATTAAGCCCGCCGTGACGATGGGCCCGATTCCGAGCTCCATCAACGTCCCATGATGGGATGCGAATATGACCCGCATGTACGCTCGCTCCCAATATGCCTCGCGAGCCATGCCCGGCAGGTAAAGCGGGATCTCGCTCATGATGAAGTATATCGTGAGCGCGAGGAACGTCCAAAAGAGCTTCTCCATAAGGGCCACTCGTCGCTTAGGCATGGCGACCTCCGGTAGGAACCTAGCGATCGGCTTGAACGCCCTTAGGAACGCGCCCGCCATACCTTTCCTCCGCCCTTAAAGCGTTTAAAGAACCCCATATATTTTAACGCTCGTCGTTTTAGCAAGCAACCATGGGTTCATACTTTTCGTATGTTGCGCAGATAGCCTTCCCAAAAGGCATGGATAAGGCCCGAGGGCAGACGGAGGTTAACGTAAGCGGGAGTGAGGGATTTCGTGAAGGGTGTTGAAAGCTAGTCCTATGAACTGCCCCCTCCCTATCGAAAGGGTCTTCCTGCTTCAACGACCATCTGCGGAGTCTCCACAGGCTTGAATTCGGGCCTTCCCAGCCCTACTACGTCCG
>WUQV01000025.1 GCA_009889585.1 Candidatus Bathyarchaeota archaeon
CGAAGTGCTCGACGAATCCTTTGCATTTGGCGCACCTTCTTACGGGATGGCTGCATCTATGACAGTAATTCACGTCCAACCCCTGAGGGATGGGCGCCTTACACCTCGGGCAATTGAAAAATAGCTCCACCCGCGGTTCTTCAACCGGTTCAACCGGCCCCTTGAGAAACTCTACGGCCGCGACATACCTCTCCTTGCGCGTTGAGAAGGGGATTTGAACCTCCTCACCCAATTTTTTACGCAATAACCGGATTTTCCTTTCTCTATATTTCTCATCCAACGCAAGCTTTTTAAAATCATAGCGAATATTCCCTTTATTAAGCGCTATCATTAAACCGAGGTGTTGATATGCTTCTTCATAGGACCCTATGTAAAACCTGTTCATCGCATTGGCAAAAGGGATGAAAAGCTTAAAATGCTTATGCGCATCATAATTCAACTCATCAGCACTCATCCTTTCAACGATTAAATTCAATTCCTCGAGGGCCTTCCAAAACTTTTCGCGAATTCTTTGCTTGAGCTTCTTCTTATAATCCCGATTAATCGAAAGAAGCTCCCCTTTCAGAAGTTGGCGCTGCCTCGGCGAGAGCATGGGATACCCCGGTACAAAATTTTGTTCCCCCGCCTTTTAAAGCCCGCGTTTAATTTTCGGTGCAAAGTTTGGAGCAGGCGGTATGCGCAAACGTCCCACCTCCCCTTTACGAGGCTGTTAAAAGTCTCTGTCGCGTTAAGAACCAAAGCCTCTCCGAGTTCCTCATGGATGCGTTAATTGAGAAACTTCAGGCGGAGGCGCCCGATCTTTATAAAACCCTATTAGAGGGAGAGAAGGGATTCACCGAAGAAATAGAAGTTTACATTGATAAGGTAGTAATAGCGATTGATGCGAGGTGTTTCAAACATTGCAGTAAAGTCGAAAGTATGCAACATTGCATCCCATTTAAATTTGAATGCATAGATTGGAGGTTCGATGAGAAAAGAAATGAGATTCAGTATATTGATTGCATGATTAAAATTCCGAAATGGATGGCTAAAGTGTTGGAGAGGGATGAAGCGATCGAAGGATGGTGCTATTGCCCGAATGGTCTTATCATCGAATATGAATTGATTCTCGAAGATAGAGATGAAGATTGCTGATATTTACAAATTGCGAGGTGCATTTTACAACGTTCTAACGCCGAAGGCGATTGAGAAGAAGGTTAGAAATGCAATCTTAATAGGCTTCGATACTGAATTTGATCCGCGAACGCATGAGCTTATTTCGATTCAATTGAGCCTTGGCATCGGTCGAAGTAAAATTTATTACCTTAATGAAATTAATGCGCAAAAATTGCATGAAATGGTTCTTAGCTTTTTAAGGGAGAATGGAGTAGAACCTTCGATGGATGCGATCATTTACTTAATAAGCCATTTTTCTCTGGCGGAAGTTTCACAGGTTAGAGATGCACTTAAAGATTTAAAGCTGATGCCATTTCATGAAAGTTTGATGGCGAAGACGAGGGGAGTTAAGCCGGAGATGTTCATTCGAGACCTTTGGGCTTATTACAAAATGGGACTTGATAAAGTTGGTATTGCCGTTGGATATCCAAAGGTTGAATTGGATGTAGAACGAATTGATCGAATAAGGATTGAGGATCCCATTTTATTTGAAAGATATGCGTTGAGGGATGCTGAAATTGCAATCGAAGCGTTTAATCGCTTAAGGGAGTTAATTTGGGAAGGTTATGGAATTGATGTTTTAAGGCATCCGACGATGGCTTCAACGAGCGCAGCGATATTTAGGCAAAATTTCTTAAAAGAGGCACCGTTTCCTTTTAAGGTTGAGAAATTTAAGCGCATAAGAAGAAGGGGCGAATCTTTTAAAGATGAGATTGAAGAGAGGAAGCTGTTCGATGGAGATTTAAGCGTAAGGCAAATGGCTTTAAGATGTTATTGGGGTGGAAGGAATGAGGCTTATGTAAGAGGATTGATTGAGGAAGAGATGGAATATTACGATATAATCAGCCTCTACCCTTCTGCTGCAATGCTTCAACCGCTGCCTTTGATTGATACGAAATGGCTGAAGTTTGATAATTTAGAGGATATAAAAGGCCTTGAGGGCTTTTGTGAGGTAAAATTCAAGTGTCAAAATGACTTAATGTATCCGCCGCTGCCCGTTTGTGAGAATTATCACGATCGCCTTTATTTTCCATTAAAGGGATGGAGTTTTTGCACTTTGGCAGAGGTGAGAAAGGCGGTGGAGTTGGGCGCAGAAATAATAAACATTCGGGGATATGGTTTTATTCCCTCTGAAAAAGAGGTTAATCATCCTTTAAAGGAGTTCTTTACACATTTTATGAAGAGAAAGAAGGAGGTAGAGCATGGAAGCCTTGAGTATGAAGCGCATAAGTTGGTAATGAATAGTTTGATTGGCAAGCTATGTCAGCGCAATCCTGAATTAAGCGTTGAGGATGTTCAATGGGTTATGCGGGAGCAGGGTATGTCCTTTAATGATGTTGCAAAAATGCTAAGAAGTCCGAAGTTAAGCAGGGCTTTTAAAGTTGCAACCGAAGTTGGCTCAACATGGGCGCCTGAATGGTCAAGTTTAATTTTGGGAAAGGCGAGAAGTTTGATGATTGACTTCATAAGCAAGGGTGCTTATTTCACTTCTACTGATAGCGTTCTTTATCCAAAAGGTGTAAATTTGGAATGTGAATCGTTAAGGGAATTGGAGAGCGTAGGATCGGGTTTGAAGAAAGAATATGATGTTGATCGTGCATTGATAATTAGAACGCGATGTTATATTTTATGGAAGAATAATGAAATAGTTAGAACTGCACGCCATGGTGTACATGCAAGTGAAGAAGATTTTAAGAAGGTTATAAGCGAATTGTTAAAGGATCCGCTGAAGGTGAAAGATGAGATTCGATTCAAAAAGAGGCATATCGTTAAATTGGGGGAATCCCTGCGAAGGGCGATTCCATTCGGCATAAGCGAAGATGTTGAGCGAACTTTCAATCTGAAGTGGGATGGAAAGCGCCTGCTGCTTAACCCCAACGTTAACCCATTCGTCGAAGCAAGCGAAACGAGGCCGCTTGAGGAAGCTCCACCGGCGAAGGAAAGAAGGAGGAGGCGAGCGACTGCGAACGATTTAGAAAGGATCCGCAGGCTTAGAAAGGAGGGCCGGTCGATGAGGAAGATCGCTTTAGAGGTGGGGTTCAGCAAATCGACCGTTCAGCGGCTTTTGAAGGAGTTTTTAAACCCCGTCCCGCTTCGGCTCATATGGGGCCCCGCGAATGCAATGGACCGCCCGTCCTGTCCCGTCCCACCCCACCCGCCCATAAATACGGAAATGGGACACCTCGTTATGGAAGATCATCCTTCGGGCTTTTAGGGCTTGATGGAGTTATGGGCGCCAAATACGTAATAAGAAGGAAGGCGGACGTTCAACTTTTCATTAATGCGGTGAAAAGTGGGGAGATAAGCGAAAAGGATGAAGGGGGAAAATGCATCTTTAAATACAACAAGATCCTTAATTTCGAAAGGGCCCTCGTCTACGATCAAAGGAGGGGATGGATCGTCGTCCGCGAGGGAAGGCCCCCCTTAAGGTTTAAAGATGAGGAAAAACTATGCGAATTTATTTGGAATGAGCGAAGTCTTCTCAACGATGAGCTTAGGCGCCGGGTTAAAGAGGCCGCTCGAAGGGAATTTTGGATGATGAAGTATGGCGTAAAAATTGAGGATGATGAATTTTAGCCGTTGTGAAATCAGGCGCCGATGCAACGAAGTCGCGGGGCTTAAAAAATAGGGTGCCGACGCCGTTTCGCGGCGGGGGCTTAAAAATAAAAAGCCCGACCCTCGGCCGATTGAGCCGAGAGCCGAGGCTTTGGGAAATCGAGCGTTTTCATCGGCTGCCGCTCTGCCTTCGACAGAGGGGCCTTCAAGCGGTCGCCATCGCCTTCGCCCTCAACTCCCTCACGTGCCTCAGATACGGCGGATAAAATTGGATCGCTTCATCCAATAGCTCCGCGTAATGCTTTCCTCCGATCGCCTTAGGCAACCGCCCTTGTACGAAGTCGGCCGTCGACTCCGGCATTCCGAGCTTCCTCATCGCGCTAAATGCATACTTTCGCAAGTACTTCCAACTTACTACGCCTTCGCCTAAGACGTTGCTTATATACCTTGAAGCGCTTCCTTCGTTAAAGCTTTCATCGATTGCCTTTATCATCTCCAACGTCTCATTCGATATGAACGCATAATAAGCCAATTTTACCCTTCTAAATTGCCCGATTTCAACTATACAAAAGCCATCGTGCCTTTCATACTTTTCAGCTTTAACATTCTCAATCAGCCTTTTAACTTCACTCAACCTTAGCCCTGACTCAAGGAGTGCGTTATAAACAGCTTTATACTTCAAGCTCGCCTTTTCATTCACTATCATAAGCGATTTAACTATTTCATCCATTGTGGCCCTTTTGACATCTACGCCCGATTGAGTGCATGGTACAGCCCTCTTTAAGTGCTCAACGTTTAATCCCAATATTTCTTCGGCGAAGTTTAACAAAGCCCTCAGCGAGTATTCCATTACCCGCTTCTTAACTTGAGCGCATAACTCGACTATATCCATTGGCTGCCTAATCTTTGGAGCATATTTATCGAGATAATTCAACATCGGTCTAATATAATTCTTGCTATAGCCCTTTGCCTCAAGCCATCTAATGAAATCGCTCCTTAACTCCTTATAATCGATTTTTATTGCATACGACGACTTAAGATCCTCTGGCGTAGGCCTTCGCGGGTTCGAATCCCGCCCCCCGCACTTAAATCCGGCTGTTTTTGAGCCTCTCACGGTGCTAATACTTAATGAACCTCGCAAACCCTATGATAATAGGATCCCCTTAATGATGCCTTCTTCTCTCCATAAAGAAGCAAGTAAGATGACCGATTATCTAAGCCACCGATTCGGCGCTGAGTTTAAACGACAACTCTTCCACTAAACCCTTGACACATAATGCCTCCTTGAATTTAAGGAACGCCTTGAAGACGAATCCGATCTTGATAAGGCTGAGTTAAGCGAGGGCTGGCGGCACTACGTCACCGGTAGCCCTTAAAACCCAAACGCCTTCCTTCTTGGCTCTCTCGATCAGCTCGGGCATGGCAAGCGAAGCGTATATAAGTAACACCTTCCGCCTCCTAAGGAGCTCAGGGTACTTCCTCTCAATCGCGCCCAGCTTCTCCATTAAGTCGTCGAGCGTCCTTAGGCCTGCTCTAACGGTCGCTTCTCCGATGACGCACATCTCATCGTTAGCGCCGTAGACGTTCACCTCAAGATCGGGAAGGCTCAACCGTCCAACATCGACCTCGACGCTCATTTCGCTCAGCCTGTATTTAATTATCGACCTAGCCTCTTCCTCTATGTCTAGAGTGAGCTTTTCAAGAGTCCTTTCGACCCTGCCTAGCTTAATGTTGATCGACCTAATCTCC
>WUQV01000026.1 GCA_009889585.1 Candidatus Bathyarchaeota archaeon
AGCTAAACGGACGAGCCTCTCGCCAGCCTGCCCTATGTAAATTGCCTTTACGCTTTCGTCGCCAAGCTCCTCCTTTATGAGGACGTCCGTCTCAAAGACGTCCTTGCCCCAAAGGTTCTTAGCGTCCCTTATCTCGACCTTCCCATCGTCTATCCAAAGGTAAACGGGCTTCTCAGCCCTTCCTTCGACGATTACCGCGTCGAAGCCGGCGTACTTCAGCTCCGGCCCCCACGTACCTCCACTGTGGGCCTCACCCCAAATCGCAGTCGTAACGGGGGACTTGAAGCATGCGACCCAACGTCCGGAGCTCGGATACATAGTCCCCGTCAACGGCCCAGTTGCGAGGATGAGCTTGTTCTCAGGACTTAATGGGTCTATGCCTAACGGTAATTCGTCGTAAAGTATTCTAGCGCTAAGGCCGCTTCCGCCGAGGTACTTGCGCATCCATTCTTCGGGAAGTGGCTCCTCCTTCCACTTCCCAGCCGTTAAATCGACCCTAAGGATCTTCCCCATGTAACCCCTTGGCACGTGTATCACCTCCTACCTGAATGGGGGCTTGTACCAGAGCTTCCTAGCCAGCTCTGGAGCCGCCGTAATAGACTTAGCGAAGTTCTTCCTCTTCCAGAGAGCTGCCTCCTCGGCTTCGACGAACTTTATGGCGCTTTGAGGGCAGTACCTAAGACAGAAGCCGCAGTAATCGCATTTAACGGCCTTCTTCACGAACGGATCAACGTGTATGACGCCGTAAGGACAGACGCTCGCGCAGAGGCCGCAGCCGTCGCACCTGTCTAAGTCGATCCTCACGACTCCGGTCTTGCGGTCACGCCTTAAAGCTAAGGGAGGACAGGCGTCGATGCAAGTGCCGCACTGCACACAGTAAACCGGCGTGTCTATGCCGGGCTCTAGCTTGATGACGTAAATGGCCCCACGCCTCGGGTTGCTGGACTTAAATTGTCGATAGGCGCAAGCTAAGGCGCAACGCTCACAGCCGATGCAAAGCTCGTTATCGACGGCTAAGACCTTAATAGGCGTTTTCTGCGGAGACTTTCCAAGGGTTATACACAAAGCCTTACGCAAGCCAGCCAAGGCCTTAGGCATTTTTCCACCACTTCGAACAAAGGCTATTGGTTTAACATATAAAACTTTGCTTGCGGGAGGGCATTTTAACGAAAAGCTTTAAAAAGGATTTAGCTAACCTAAGGCTGTGGGAAAATGGCGTTAGAGCCTATTGGAACGGTGATGATGTTCTACGGGTTGGTGCTATTCGCCCTCGGTTGGCTTTGCCTTGGCAAGGCTGACGCTAAATCGGCCGGCTTCATAGCGTTCCTCGGCGGCCTCGTCGGCTTCTTAATGGGGTTCTACGTGTACCTAAAGCTCCCGTTGGCCTCGACGTTGTTATTAATTTTCGCTACGACGTTCATCGCCGCTGGAGTACACCTCATGTACGGGTTCGACGTCAAAGGCTTAGGATGGTTATGCGTTATATGGGGTATCGCCGATGGCATATACGCTGTGTACTTCGCGTGGATAAAGTACTATTACTTCTCAGCGTTCTGTTGGGCTTGGTTCATCGTATTCGTGCTATTCGCAGCTTGGTGCCTAACGGGTAAAGCTATTTACGCAAGATACGCCGGCTATTGGTGTCTTATCTGCGCGTTCATCACGCTGTTAATTCCAGGCTTCG
>WUQV01000027.1 GCA_009889585.1 Candidatus Bathyarchaeota archaeon
AAAATGCGAAGCGCGGGATGATGGCGAAGTCCACCCAGACGTGAAACCCGACGGAAAGTTGCCAAGCGAAGACCGCCACGTTCAACGCGATGAATATGAACGTCCAACGTAGCATGATGAACAGCTCGTTGTATAAAAGGGAACACCATCAAAAGAACGTTTTTATTAGGCGACGGAGCTTCGCTGTCCGTAAACGTTGATGCGCTTAACCGCTTCTTTTCATCAGGCTTGGCGGCCCTTTATGAAAGAGGTGACGAACGGAAAGGGCCTTCCGTCAAGAAACTTTCTAATAGAGCAGCGTATTCTTGCTAAAGGATGAAGGAGAGGTCTTTTCGAGGAATCGCCCCTATGAGCAAGAGCTCCGGATCTTCGCCTATCTCCTCAAGCTCCTCTACTGGATCTGCATGTAGATAATCCTCTTATCCTTTACCGTAAGCACCTTTCCTTCATACTTCGTTCGAAGCTCCTCGTACCCCTCGCTAATCCACTCGCTGTCCTCCTCCGCCCTTCGGAGGATTTCTAGAACCTTAGATTCTTCCATTCCCCCCTCACTCCTCGCGCACAATTACATGCCCATTATAAACGTTGTTGATACGCGTTTAAGCGTCTAAACGAATGCACATAAATGCGTTCATCTAATAGTGGAGTTCGCGAAGAAGTTCCATAGAGGGTGAGGGAAGGATATAACTTTTAACGAAGAAATAGCCCTCATACTGCGAGGAAGTTCGAATCTCGATTCGAAGCTCGTGCTGTTTTATGATCCATTGCCAATGGATGGCTTTGGAAAAGCGGAGCGACATCGATATAATCATAGTTGCCACTTTAAGGAGCCCCTCATAGACATGGTAGGCAGATTGCTAAATATGAACAAAAGCTGGAGCTAGAATAGAGCTGCTGAGTTACATGTTAGAGGGTTTAAGCCTACGCTTTCGAGACTCAATTAGCTTGTGGAAGAAGGATTATTTGCGGAGCTAAGGGAAATGTTCAATAAGATGAAGAGAAGAGGCTTAGGAAAGACTAGAGTTTATAAGTAGCACTTAAGGAAGTTTTCCCATAAGCTAGAGACCACTTCAAGAGAGCTTGCAAAGAGACTGTGTAATACATTAATGTCCAATACTTTAGAGCAAGCTAGTTTGTCAAGGTTTCTTTAGAGAGCTTCGAACTCATCTTGTAAGTTTAACGTGAGAACTTCAAGCTTAACGTCAAGGAAGCTTTGTGGAAATACCTCAATAGCAGGTAAGGATGACGAATCCACTTCAAGTTATTAATCGTAACAAGTTAAATGCTAACTTCTGCTTCTACGCGATTACTCGCTTTTAAGCATTAAGCGAGGATAATGCTTTTATCGCCAGCCTAACGGCCTTTCTCTCAGCTTCATCAAGTTCTTTGGAATCGAAGCCAGACTTCCACTCTTCATGGTAAAGTTCATCAGATGCTATTAATAGCACGGCTAACTTCACGTTTCTATATTCGGCTACGGTCATTAGCGCTGTAGATTCCATGTC
>WUQV01000028.1 GCA_009889585.1 Candidatus Bathyarchaeota archaeon
CAATTTCTCCCCCCTTTGCAAAGCCCCCTTGGCCTCGTAGATGTTGTTGAGCAAAGCCCTTTGCTCGAGCGTTAACCCCCTTAACAAGCTTCGACGAGGCCTAGAGGGCAATAGCTTTATGAACTCGTCCATCGGCATGGCTTGAAGTTGCTTAAGCGTATAGCCTCTGTATCTAAACTCCCTCGACATGGGCCCCTCAGCTGAACGCCTCTAAGCTTAAAAAGGGTTTCGCCCTCCGTTCTAACGCCCTTCTCGTAAGAGCTTTGACAACCAGCTCAATGCGACGCCGTAGCTGAAGTCCCATGCGTTATCCTCATGCATTTGATGTAGCTCCACGTTGTCCCAGCTTCTCTTCGCTAAGTCCCCCAGCATCATGTTCACGTCTAAGATCCAGCCGTTCTCGCCGAGAACCTCTAAGACACTTCTGAAGGCGGAGTACTCGAAGGACGGCATAGCTATTCTCATTAAAAGCTCATTTTCTCCAAGGATCTTCTCATAAGCGATATAGTACGGTATAAAGCCTAGGCCTGCTAAGAACTTAGACAGGGCTTGCTTATTGGCAAAGTGGATTCACAATAACAGGAAGAGCAACGAGACATCTACGCCTGGCACGAGGTAAGCCCTGTACCCTCTAATGATGCCTTGAGGGATAATGCTATCGTTGAAGCGCCTAGAGGCTAAGGATATGAGCCTTTTATACCCTTCAACCTTAAGGAGCCTCGCCATTTCCTTATCGATATCCGTAAACTCCATACGGGCATCCAGCTCTAGGCATCGGATCACGATTAGGTCGTATATATCAAACTTAATACCGCCATAAGCCTCTGGCTCCCTCAAGTCGACCTCCTGAAGCTTATCAAGCTCTTGAGCCCATCCGACCCAGTCGAAGGATGGTTGACCTCCAGACGCGTAGAACTCAATGTTGGGAATGAGCCAATAAGTATCCGTCGTACACGCCACCTCATAGCTTCGGATGAGCCGCCTCCTTAACGAGCTCTTCGAGGAAGGCCTTGAGATCCACCTCCTTGCCTGCTGGTATGGCGCATCTAACGTAAAACCCGTGGAGGGCCCGTCGACCATGGCTAAGTATCTCCGAAGCGGGAAGCACGTGGCTGCAGCGCTTTTTAACTAACACCATACGCTTACAAAAGCTTCGCTCACTGGAAGGGACACGTTAAAGTCAAGTTCTACCATTCCACGAAAGGGCTTCTCTTAGCGATGGGAAGCATCGTCAAAGAGCGTGAATCTCCGGCTTTAGCGATAGGGAGCTCGAGCTTCCTTAACATAGTCAATGTATTCTTTGACCTCCTCTAGCTTAAGTTCCTCGGCATATACTAAGCCTCCATAGAGGCCTCGCTGTTGGGCGCCTTGAACCTAGCCCGTGTACCTATCTCAAAGCCCAACTCCTTAACTCTAGGATTTAACCTTAAGTTTCTCTAACATGAACTTTCCTTTACACGGCCGCTAACGTTGGAGCCGTCAAGGAGATTAATACGACGAGGACTATGTTGAATAAAATGTTCTTGTCTAAAGTCAGACTATATATTCTGAACTCCACTATAGTTATAGAGATTCCCCTTGCTAAAGCCTATTATGACCTCTTGCCAAAATTATAGCCATCATATTATATTTCTCTAAAGGCCTCTTAATTCTGTCGAAGCCTTCTTACATCTAAGCTTGGGTTGTCTAGCCAATATCGTATCCTTTAGACTTTAAATACGTCTTTATGCTTTCCCTCAAAGGCCTCCAAATGCTCAAGACCTTTTCTAAACAGTCCTTTAAAAAGACATCAGTAATTCCTCTATAGCGATGAATCAATAAATGTCTAGCGTCCACTAGATCTTTCAAGACCTTAGCTACGTCGTCGCCTATGACTCCGATTTTCTTAGAAGAATCTACGAGCTCTTTATACGTCTCAAAGCTTCCAGGGGCGACTCTAGAGACTATATGCCTTAATATATCGAGCGCTCCTTCTATAGCCGTATGTAAGGACCTTTCGAAGGCCCTCTTAAGTAAGGGGTCTTTAAAGACTTCGCTTAATCTCTTAAACAATTCCTCTAAGATTTCGACGTCTTCTTCGACTTGAGCTATTATGCTTATTATCAACTCTAAGTCTATCGACTCTTCCTTAAGCCAAGAGCCCATAGATTCCTTAAGGAGCTCTTTGAGCTCGAAGTAATCATCTGGGACCTCGAATATAAGGCGGCTTAATAGCCCTCGGTCTACGAACACTAAGCCCTTTTTAGCCATACGCAAGAGGGCCTTAGGCTCCAGCCAACTAGCCCTTATGATATGGACCTCTCTACACTCAAACTCCCTTTTAAAGGCTTCATAAACTTCTTTGAAGGCGTCTTCCGAGGCCTCTACTATTAAATCTACATCGCTACCTTTACGTAAAATTCCCTCAGCTATGCTACCGAATAGTATTAAAAGCCTTAAATCGCTAAGGGAGCTCAATTTATCTTTCAACTTTTGAAGCCTAGTATTCAATTTAAAAGACCCCTTAGAGACCATCGCATCTCCTTTAATAATAAAAAGTCGACGCGTTCCTATAAAGCTTATTCAACTTCTCCAAGCTTACTTTGTTAAATGAGCCCTTAAATTCAAAGCGCTATATGAAATAGCTAAAATTAAAGGCTTTGTCAATGCCTATGTCGTTAAGGAAACGATCTTGCTCGCCCTAGGATCTTTGGGAAGAGCGATTTGTCGATTCATCGAAGTTGCATGACAAAATCGCTTAGCTCTTCGGCATAGGATGGCTTTCCTTCTTTAGATATATGACGGTGAGGACATCGGAGCCTTTTATAGACCTCCTATTATAGAGGAAGAACTGATCTTGAGGGGGATAGTAGAAAGAGATGGCTACGGTCTTTAGAGAGGGTTCTAAAGAGAGGGCCTCACGTGTTTGAAGGGGTGTTTAAGGCAGGGATTTATGTAGGATATCAAGCGCTAAGGGTAGGGCTTGTAGATGGCGTAGGTAGCTTTGAGGACGCTTTAAGGATGGCTAGGCCAGTGGCTAAAATAGAGAGGCCTAAGAGGGCGCTGTTCCCGTTGCTTTCTTTCGCAGCTTTAAAAGCCATCTTAGAGGGAGCCCTAGGCATTTCTCCCGAAGAAGTTAAGCTGGTCTTAGCGCCTGGAGTATACTACTTATGGTTTTGTAATGCTAGTTTTCGCTTAGCGGCGCTAGTGATGTCCTCTTAGGAGTCATACGCATAATCTTTAGCTTAAGGGTTATGAAGAAGGTTGACGAAAGATGTTCTCTATCGTATAAAATGTGGGCCTTCGAGATACCTTCATTAATAGCCTTACTCATATCAAGGATGATAATTCTTATCATAGGAAGCATTAAGAATAGTTGCTGAAATAAGCCTCAGGGGCTTAAATTGACCCTTTCGTTGATCGCAGGAGCAGGCCTTATGACGATTTCAGTAATTCTATACTACGTTATATGGATGGTTACCGCATCTAGTATGATCTATCTGGCTGAGGATGTAGGTATCAACATCCTTAAAATAGGATCTATAATGCTCATTATAACTTCTGCTAAGGAGCAATACTTCAAGTAGTGATGGTGACGGCTTTCATGACGACGTATTAAAGGGCTTAAGGAGGCTTTCGGCGGGGAGATTCTCGTTTTTTAGCCTTCTTCAAGGAACTACGATATTGACCTATGCTTCGCCTTTCATCATACTCCCCTCCTTCATCTTCATATTGCGAAGCTTTAACCACTTCACCCATCATCACAGCATCCTCCACGTTTAACCTTAGAAGGTCCTTAAGCAAGTCTTCATTAATCCTTTTCGAAGTGTTACATGCTGCATCCTAGTCTCTAGGGTTGGTCATCCTCATTATGACTTGGCTGTTGCATTAGCTTAAAGCATCTAAAAAGTACGCCATCCGACTAAGTTAACGTAATCATCCCATATTTATGGCTTTCTTAAAACTTGAGCAAGCCTTCTTTAAGATGAAGTTTAAATTCAATCCCTTTAGTTAGCTCAAAAGCTTTTCAAAAAATTTATTACGACTTGTGGACATATTTAACGCTCGAGGGTGAAGCTAATGGAGTTTGACTCAGCTAAAACCATGGGCACCATAGGCGCCATATTAGTAGTATTGACAATAGTTCCACACGCTGGAGCCATACTAGGGTTATTAGGGTTCATACTAATCCTATTGTCCCTTAACTTCTTCTCTGAATATTACGGGAAGGCGGAAATCTTTAAAAACGCGTTAATAGCCGTCATAGTGGTTGCAGTAGGCTTAATAGCAGCCTTCATAACCACGTTAGACATTCCATGGTTCATAAGGGTCGATGCAGCAACACCTAAAGCTCCCTTCCCATTAGTAATAGGGTTCGCTATCTGCTTGATTAGCGCTATATACTTCAGAAGGTCTCTAATAATGCTGTCAGAAGTAAGTGGAGTAAAAATGTTCTCAACAGCAGCCCTCCTCTATTTAATAGGAGCAATACTTACGATAGTGCCAGTACCTGTAGGCGGCATAATAATGATTATAGCCTTCGTACCCTTAACCGTAGCCTTCTTCGCTATGAAGCCTAAACTAACGCCAGCTCCAGCTACTATGACACCAACGTAGCCAACATCCATACCTTTTTTATAAACTAAGAGCTAAACAGCGAAAGGCTACAGAG
>WUQV01000029.1 GCA_009889585.1 Candidatus Bathyarchaeota archaeon
ACTATTTATATAAATAAGCTCTCCCTTACAAGGCCCATGACTTTGCGAGCCTCGCTCAGTAGCTTTTCTGTAAGTTTTTCCGAGTAAAACTTCACTGGTGGAAGAAGCTCGATGCCCTTTCTAATAGGGTTCTCTAGCAGTTTCTAAATAGCTAACCTTATATAACGCTTCGGAGTATTCCCCTGCCAATGGAAATCACCCTGTCGATGCCGTTCGGCTACGAACGAAACGATGCGGTTGAAAGGATCCTAAAGGACTTCCGCGATATGGTCAACTTCTGCGTAAATACGGCCCTTAAAAGCGGGATAACGAGTTACGCAAGGCTTAGGAAGACGGTTTACGATGAATGGAAGTCAAAGTGGAATTATTCAACGCACTTTTGCCACTCGGCCTGTAGGGTTGCTACTTCGATGTTGAAGAGTTAGAGAAGGCTGAAGAGGAAGGGATTGGCTAAATGCGATAAACCGATCGCCAAGAAGCTCTTCGTCCAGCTAGATCCTCAGCTCGTCAAGTACGAAGGGGATAGGCTTAGGATTTCGATTAAGCCGAGGGAATTCCTAACGATACGACTGAAGTTCGGCGAATACCAAAGGAAGTTCATAGAGGAATGGAAGGCTGGAAAGCTTAGGGTTGGCGAAGTCTCCATCAATTGTACTAAGGTTCTCGTTCCATTTAGGAAGGACGTGGATTTAACGAACCCTGATGATTGGATAGCGATAGACGTTAACGAGTCCAACGTAACGGCCGTCAGCACGAATCCTCATATCATTAGACTTGATAACAACCTTAGGGAGATAAGGAGCGCGTACTTCGAGAAAAGGAGGAGGATACGAAAGCTTTCAAAACGTAAGCCAATAACGTCGAGGAGGTTAATGAAGAAGTGCTCCGGAAGGGAGAAGAATCGAGTTAAAGACCTTTTGCCATAAGGCCTCTAAGGCGATAGTTGAATACGCCAAAAGGCACGGCTTCGGCATAATAATGGAGAACCTCAAGGGGATGAGGAAAGGAGCTAAACGCAAAAGGGAGACGAATAGGCGCTTACATTCGTTGCCGTTTAGAAAGCTGCAGTCTTACGTCGAGTACAAGGCCCTATCGGCAGGAATGCCAATTCATTACGTTAACCCGAAAGGCACCTCTTCCAAATGCCCGATATGTGGCGGAAGGATGAAGGCGTCGAATGGGCGTTGGATGAGGTGCCGTAGGTGCGGGTGTGAAAACGACAGGGATGTAATCGCATGTTTTAATTTGCTGAGGAGGAGCCCAAGATGTGGGGAGCATCCGTTGACCCCGAAAGCCATCCATGAGGCCTTTGAGGCTAAGATGGAACGGATAGTTATAAAGTGTTAACTATCCGACAACGGTATCGTGCCATAGTTATATGGGGCTCAAGCTCTTTCATGCATTCAACCAGCTCAATTAGCTTCGACTTCATAGGCTCCTCCTTTGCGCTTGAAAGTCGATATAGGACTAGTGAATTTCTATGCTTTTTGCTTGGTCTGCTTCCTAAATGCACGATTAGCGCAGAAGTTGCGCTTTCCGCACTCATTGCGCTCAAAAGAGCTGCTAAGGCATATCGCTTGTGCTCAAATGCAAGCTCAGCTTCTTCCAATTGAGCTATAGCGCTTTCGAGATAGGCGTGTTTTTCTGAATCCATGCTCCAGCCTCCTCATCATATGAAAACCCTTCATCAACCACTTCTTTCAAAAAGGATAAAATTGCACTGATACCAATGCGGTCATAAAGCAACTTATAGCCTTCCATAATGCCAAGCAAAAAAGCAGTCTTCGATTGAGCATGTGAAAGTAGCTCTTCAAAGCTAATGGATATCGCCTCAATCGGGACAAGGTACTTAAAAGAGAGCTTATACACCTCTTCATTTAAGTCAACTTCTCCCTTAGTTATGATCAACAAGTCTAAATCGCTTTCTTCGCTAAAGCGTCCCTTAGCGGCGCTTCCAAACAGCACTATGGCTAGCACTTTATCGTTTTTGCTAAGCTCGCTTGAGATCAGCTTGGCTTTGCCCAGCAACGTCGCTTTAGCTTTAAAGTACTCAAAAGCTAATGGGTCGCTGCAAATGATGTTAGGCTTAGCCAACGCGTATTTAGCGTCTCTGCGCTCAACCACGCCGGCCGCGATTAGCTCTTTCAGCTTTTTAGAAAGCCATCGATCGCTCAACTTA
>WUQV01000030.1 GCA_009889585.1 Candidatus Bathyarchaeota archaeon
ACTTCCTCAAGCGAAGGAGGCTACAGTCTAAGCCGAGGTTGAACGAGAGGCTGATCTTAGCTAAATACAAAGGCAGGGAGAGGAGGAGAGTTGAAGCAATATACCATAAGGTCACAAATGAGATAGTTAACGAAGCAAAACACGAGAAAGCCTCCACCATAATCCTTGAAAACCTCAAAAACATCAGAAGGAAAAAGAGATCAAGGGAGCTTAACGGAAGGCTTAACAGGTGGAGCTTTAGAAAACTTCAAACGATCGTAGACTATAAAGCTAAGCTCGCGGGCATGAACGTCGTATACGTGAAGGCTAAGGGCACTTCAAGCCTATGTCCGATATGTGGGGTTAGGCTAAGCCCGAATGGACATAGGATGATGAAGTGCTTAAAATGCGAATTGGAGCAGGATAGAGATATTATCGCCGTGAGAAACCTGCTTCGCAAGTATTTAGCACAGATAGATGTGCCCTCTTCATCCGTTCAGGGCGAAAGCCCTCCCATGACATGAGGAGGGAAGGCCTAGTTATGCAAGTTAACGCTAGGTCGGAACGGCGAGGCGCACGGTTATCCTTTTACCTCTTGCTATCATTCGAGTGGCCGAGCGCATCCGCTTGATGGGAAGGCCGAGCTTCGCCGCCAGAGGCTTCGGCAGGACGGCCTCGGGGACTAAGCTTTCGTAGCCCGCGTTTGCGACGGCAGCCGTCGTGATCGCAGCCGTACCTTCGATAAACGATAGATTAACCCTAACCCTTATCGCCAACCTTCCTTACCTCAGTGGCCTTATCCTGCGGAGCTTCGGTATTAAGCGAATCCTCCAGATCCTAGCCTTTCTCAAAATCGACCCCACGCCTTTGACCCACTTGTAGATGTCGACCTCGGCTTTAAATGTTAAGGCTATGGGCGCAAGCCCTACGTCTTTATGAAATCTTGGAATCGCACGCTTTCGCGAAGCCGCAGCTCACTCATTTCCTCGAGGGCTTTACGCGCGACAACTTCTCCTTCTCGATAATGGACCTTATCCTTGAAGCTCCTTTTGTCTAAGGCGTACCTTTGATGGCCCTCTTAACGGGCCTTCCAATAACTTCCTCCGCTAGCATGGCATAAGCCGCGGCTTGGTAAACGTGGCCAGCTGAAGGCTTTTTAGGCCCCTTAGCCCGCTTCATCTCAACGACGGCCAAGCCTTTTTCCGTCTCGACAACTTCGTCCACAACTCCGATAAGGCCTAGCCTTTCCGAGGCAATGTGAAGCTTGCCCCACTTGGCCTTAATCCTCTCCTTCGCCTCCGACGGTCTTCCTTCGCGAGCCCATCGCGTGCTCGACTTCATGGGCCTCCTTGCCTTCGACCATGCTCTCGGTGACCCTTTCGTCGTAATTCATGACGCCGAGGAAGTAAACTACGCGAGGGCAGAAGTGGTACTGCTTGACCCAAGTAGCCGGTCAGGTGAAGGGCTTCCTCCTCCGACAAGCTAGGATTAGAATAGGCTTTGGGCCTATATCTTGTGCTATGGGCGAAAGTCCATCGCGGACTCACAAACCCTCTGCCGCTGAAGCTAGAGGTAAGAGATTTATGGACGAAATTCGCTTTTCTTAACGAAAGAACCCCAGGAAGGGGTGAAATCTCACTGGGGGAATTGAAAGCTCCCGTCGAACGTCGTAGAATCCTCTGCGAAGAGCTTATAATCCCGCTGAGAGAATTGAAAGAGAGTGAAAATATCACTTGTTCACTGGTAAAACGTTAAGCGACTTGAGGACTAGTACAGGTGTGACGCGCTATGACCATGATAAAGCTTAGACGTGAGCACTACAGGCTTGCATTGGTGCTTAAATCTTTGTTCTTCCCCTTTACATGTCATGAAACGATTAACGCGTTAGTGAAGAAGGGGTACGTGATCGCACCCATACCCTTAATGCCGCATCCTCCACCTGGTACACGAGCCTATGTAAGCGGGCGTATAGCAAGAAAAGGAGGTTGCGAAGTTGAAGTCGATGACCATCGGAAAATCGTGGCTTGTGAGGGGGGCTCCGCTGAGACTGTTGTAAAAACTCTTAAGGAGTTGATCTCCGTGGCGAAGGAAGATCTATTCGTGGACATAGATGGAGAAATAGACTACTTGGAGCTGATAGCTACTTATGTAGTAACTGCAGGGAAGAGTCCCATTGATACAATAGCTAGAGCGTTCGATGATAGCGCATACCTCAAGCGTATCAGAAGTGAACTTGGCATTAATGCTTCAGTTTTCCAATTTACATTAAACCTCAAGGAGTACAGGCCGGGTAGCAGGGACTGGTTAGACATCAAAGTATCGCCTAGTCTCATCCTTCCAGATCATGATTACGACGTTCAGCTGGTTTATAGAGGCAGAAATGCGGATAGCGTTTTTGAATTTGCTACTACATTAAGCTTAGTGGTAGAGAAGTTGATCAGTATAATTGAAAGCTAGGTGATAATGAATGGAGATGCAGAGCATTGCACCTCATAGGATAACTGTAAGGACTATGGAGAGAATAACAACTACAGTCGTAGAATCGCCACCTGATACTCAAGCCTCACTTGTTGAGTTGCGCGCAAGCCTTCTAACTTGGCGTGAAGATATTGAAAAAAGATTGTCGAAAGTGGAGTCTCGTCTTAAGGTGATGGGTGACGATTTAGAAAAGTTCGCGTTTAACATTTCGCCAGAGGCGTTTGAAAAGCTCGATCCTGAGCAGCAAATTTTTCTGGCTAAAGTGCTGTATGATTCTAAGAAAAGCGAAATAGAAGCGATCTTTAGAAGCGAGCCTAGTATTCAGGAGATTGCCGTATGTGATGGAGAGATTATTTTGAAGTCAACGGAGATAGGCGGAATTTCAGAGAAGGAGATGGAGAAGATCGTGAGAAGGGAGGGGAAAGTGTGCTATATATTCACGAGGCCAGCATTAGTGGAGGAGATACCTTGGGCCTCGCTCAATCAGGATTATTATCCAACACTCTCCTTCTTACTAGGATCGCAGCATTGGACTGATGATGTCGTCTGTCTTAAAGGAAGAGAGGTCACGGTCGACTTTGATACAGGATGCCCATTCAACTTCCTTGATGAAAAATTAGGTGTAAACATCGTCTCACCACCAACTATTCATGAGTTACGTTACTCATGGCATCTCGGGGAGCCTTACCAGTACTACGTAAGGAGAGTTAAGATCTGCATTAGAGACCCTGAGGGCAAGTTTAAATGCATGGTTCAAATTGCCTTCCTTGTAAGAATGTGGAATAAGAGTCCATTCAGGATCGTTAACCCAATGCGGGTAGGCTTAGTTGGGAGGAGGATTATGCTTGAATTTGGATTTGAGCTTACACTAAATCCTAGGCGCAAGGCTTCCGTTGTCAAGTTCATTGAGTAATGCAAGTTGTCAGAGCTCAAAGGTCGCACTCAGCTAGGTTTCTCATGTCCCGTTCGCATTAGCGCTCGCGTAAGTTGTCAGAAAATACCGTCCAAACTTTGAACGTAAATGTCTATCCAGCACCATTCAGGCGGACCAGCGAGTTTAGAGGTCTATCCCTTTGGAAGTGTTGTGAATTTTGCCGTGCGTAATCAATAACGTTCAAGTTGGAGGAGGAGCTCGATCCTCATTGAGATTAGCCATAGATGCTACGAGACGGACAGTGGACTCGGGGATTCTTTTAGCCTCGTCAAGAACTTCCCGATTTTAAGCCGCCAGCTCTCGCACCGATAAGGAGTTAATCTGAGGTAAACGCGGCAGAGGTCGGTCAAGCTTAGTTCATCAGGTCTTTAGGTCTAAAGGCTTATACGTCGTTAGGTCCATGGAGAGGTGTGCCGATCAGGGTCTATCTAAACGAGGAAATAGAGAGGAGGCTGAGGAAGGTCGCGATGGAGGTCTACGGCAGGGGCTCGATAAGCAAGGCCGCTGAAGACGCAATAACCCGTTGGGTCGTTGAACACGAGCAACTCCTCGTGGAGCTTAACGTCCCCTTAGATCCGGTGAAGGCCGTGCGCGGCATGCTTCGCCACGTTAAGGCCTCTGGCGTAGAGCTCCAACATGAATCTCGCAGGATAAGGGTCGAGAGAGCCGTGAAGAAGGGATAGGCGTATGTTAATAATCGATGCCAACGTATTCTTGGAGCTCTAACTTGATCAACGAAGGGCAGACGAATGTGAGAAGTTTCTTCAGCTGGTCAGAGGCGGAAAGGTGAGGTCCGTCGTAACGGACTTCATCATCGATTCGATAATCATCGTAATGGAGAACTACGAAAAGACGCCTGACGACATAGCGACGTTTCTCTCCTCCCTCCTAGGTTACAAAGGCTTGACGATATACTTTCTTACGCTGCCCGACAGGATACTGGCAGCGCGTTACATGAAAGGTCAAGCCTTAGTCCCATGACGGAGGCGAGCGTTAAACCTAAGATCTTCAAGTCGAACGCCGAGATTAGGAGGCCTCTTCTACGTCGCCTTAAGCTTCGATAAACAAGCGGCTCATATATGCCGCTGGCCTCCAAACGGTCGACGGTGGCTAAAGAGTTGCGCGAAGATTTAACTCTAACGTCCCATCGCCTCATCTTGAGGTGCTTAATCATCGAATGGCTGATGAAGCGAAACGAGCGAGCGAAATCCTAAGGGCGCTTCGAGAGAGCTTCGCCTTGCCCAAGTGGGCGCTATCGAACGAGGCGATGGATCCCTTTAAAGCGCTCGTCCTCACCGTGATCTCTCAAAATACGTCGGACCGTAACGCCGAAAGGGCCTTCGAGAGCCTTTCCAAGAAGTTCGCGATAACGCCTGATTCCCTTTCTAAGGCTGATGCGGCCGACGTCGAGGAGGCCTTGAAGGTCGCCGGCCTACAGCGGGTCAAGGCTAAGACGTTGAAGCTCACGTCCTTAGCGATCTTAGAGCGATTCAATGGGTCGTTAGACTTCATCTACTCATTGCCGCTTGAAGAAGCGCGTAAGGCCTTGATGCGCCTTCCCGGGGTCGGCCCGAAGACGGCTGACGTGGTCCTGCTCTTTTGCGCTAAGAAACAAACGTTCCCGGTCGATACTCACGTTAACCGCGTCTCGAAGAGGCTAGGCCTAGCCCCTCGTGACGTTAGTTACGAAGGGGTACGCAAGAGCCTTCAGGAGTCGTTCGAACCGAGGGATTACTTAAGCGCTCATTTATTGCTCATATCGCTCGGAAGGGCTTATTGTAAGGCAAGGAGGCCTTCGTGCAGCTCGTGCTTGGTTAAAAGCCTTTGTCCATCAGCGGGTGACGATATTAAGGGGAGGTGAATTCCCAGCAAAAGCCTAGCTCCCTGCCCTCTTCGTCGATCTTCAATCGGCCCGCTTGAATCGAACGAACGATGCCTTCGACTGGCGTATGAATCTTTACGACCCTTCTATCGTAACATATCCCCTTCAAGATCCCTATGCCGAGGAACCTTCCGTTAACGTCGTTCAACGCTAAGATCAAGCCTGCTTCATCGCCCTCATAAACGACCTTCACTTGCTTCTTAACATCCTCCTCTAACCTCTTAACGTTCTCATCAGCAATTCGTTGATCCTTCTTCAACGCGATGAATAACTTCTCTAACGTCTCTTCGCAATAGATAGGCTGCACTCCAAGCAAGCTCTTAATCCTCTCAAGCCTTTGAGCGCTTGGGACGGCCCCTGAGCCGAAGGGCGCCCTTTCTATTTGAACCCAACCCATCGGAAATGAGCGTAACCTTCCTCCTCGTAAGTACTTCTTATAGCTAAGCTCGCGTAAGGACTTCCGCCTCTCTCGTTCCCTCTCGCGAATGGCTAAAGGACGTTCTACGAGCAAGACGTCAGGGCCTCTCACGCCTTCGATTATATGCGCTAACTCCCCTTCGTGTTGTATCCCTATTACAACGTCCGGCTTGATGGCGTCGATTAACTGGAGCTTGTAACGAGCTGCATCCTCGCCCTTAACCCATCCGTCGGTGTTTATTATGACGAGGTCGAAGCCCTTTTTATCTACCTCGTCCTTCATCGCGACAAATCCCTTCACGGCGTAATGAATGGCGTTCCCAGGGCTCGTGGTTCCGACGAAGTAAGCGTCCTCAGCCCTCAAGTCGAACAAATCTTTAACCGGCCCCTTAAGCCTACAGTGGGATATCGTACACGGCGGCCCTACGTCGGATTGGCCTAAGTCGCCGTCGATGATGACGACGTTAAGGCCCTCTCGAATGGCATTATTGGCAAAGTAAGTACAAAAGCTCGTCTTTCCAGAATCGATGTCGCCTATCACCATCGCCGTCAAGGAGCCCTTCGCTTGTTGGCGCATAAGGGCGGCTTCAACCGCCCTTCCCCAGGAGCTCGGCAGCGTCGTCCCTTCGATCATTTCGTAAGAAGCTCCTTCGCCTAACATCAACTCGAGCTCAGCCGTCCTCTTGACCTCTATCGGAGCCCTCCTTCCCTCGCGGATCACGGCCCTCCTTTTAACGGCCATCGGAGCCCCTAAGACCTCAGCTTCTCCTGAGATGAGGATGGCCGAAGCTGGCCCGTCCACGAGCAACGTCCTTCCGGCTTCCACGAAGAGCTTCATAAGCTTCCTTAATGACCTTCCATCTTCCACCTTTTAATTCTCTTCGCGATGTTTAACCGCGATCGGCCTAAAGCTCCTTAGGGTTAATCGCAAGCCGATTCCAACTCCTACGGGGTCTGGGCTTCAACAGCTTAAAAGTTATTAATGGGGCCTAACTTCAGCCTCTAGCGGAGTTAAGCGGCTTTGAAAAGGGCTATTCCGACAGGTTGCGCCTCCTTAGACGCGTTATTACAAGGAGGGCTTCCGATCGGGGCCCTAGCGCTCGCGTACGGCGAGCCCGAGACCGGCAAGACCACGTTAGCGATACAATGCGCCGTTAATTGCGCTAGAATGGGCCTTAAGGCCCTTTTCGTGGACTCGGATCATACTTTTTCAGCTCGTCGCCTTTTGCAAATAGCCCAAGGCGATGAGGAAGCCCTCCAAAGCATAGCCCTTTTAAGGCCTAAGGACTTTAAGGAGCAATCCTCAGTCGTCGACAAGCTCGAGAGCCTATTGACGGAGGGGTTCGGCTTAATAGTCTTCGATACAATCACCTCCTTGTACCGAAGCGAGTTAAGCGAGGACGTTAAAAGGGTTTTTTCACTTAATCGAGAGTTAAACCGTCAAATGGCTTACTTAGCTCAAGTCGCGAAGTCCCATGGCGTTGCCGTATTAGTCAACAGCCAAGTGAGGAGCGTCGTTCGAGAGGGGTTAGGTCGAGCTGAAGTGGAGCCCGTCGCCACTCGCGCTTTAAAGTTCTGGCCGGACGTAAGGCTACGCCTAGAGCTAATTAAAAGGCCTCGAGTCGTTAGGGCCGTCTTAGAGAAGCCGTTGGGCTTAGAGGGGCCTAAGTCCTGCCTCTTGAGGATGGAGGAGACGGGCTTAAGGGAGTTGCGCTGATGACGTTCGATGTTCTCGTAGAGGCCATTCGGTTCATCCTGCCAGCGTATTGCGCGAACGCCGCGCCGGTGGTATTCGGAGGGGGGAAGCCGTTGGACTTGGGCAAGCCGTTCGTAAACGGAAGGCCCATCTTCGGAAGTAATAAAACGTTCAAGGGCTTCTTCTCCGGCTTGGCCGTCGGAGCCGCGATTAGCTGCATAGGAGGCGTTTTATTTCGTTACGACGTCCTCTTAGGCGTAACCATCTCCCTTGGGGCGTTGCTCGGCGACTTAATCGGATCCTTCGTAAAAAGGCGGCTGGGGATGGCCCCGGGGTCGCCATTGCCGATAGTCGATCAATTGGACTTCGTCGCAGGCGCCTTGCTCTTATCCTTAGCCATCTCGCCCCCTAGCTTAATCGTAGCGTTAACGATCGTAGCGATAACCCCGCCAATACATCTTTTGACGAATTGGATAGCGTACGCGTTAGGCCTAAAGGAGAAGCCTTGGTGACCACTATTTCGGTTCAGCTTAACGTTTAACTTCTCATATGGCCTAAGGGCGAGGCCTATAGAGCTAATGTCCACCTTTTAACGTTATTTAACGAGCTTCCCGCAATTCACGACGAGCTCCCCATCCTTAACGACTTTGTCGACTAAGTTGAAGCCGAAGCAATGACCTAAGAACCTGTAGTTCGGAACGTCTAATACGACGAAGTCGGCCCTCTTGCCTACCTCAAGGCTTCCGACTTCATGAGCTCGACGTACCGCATGGGCAGCGTTAATCGTAGCCGCTACTATGGCCTCGGCTGGCGTCATCCTCATCGTCCGACAGGCTAACGCTATGACGAGCTGTTGGCTCATCACTTGGCATATGGGGCTGAAGTCCGTGCCGAGGGCGACTGCTACGCCTTTGTTAATCATCTTACGGGCGTCGGCGTAACGATCGATCATCAACGTAAGGGGCGTCGTGGGAAGCGTAATGGCGATCACCCCTCCCTTCGCCATGGCGTCGATTCCGACGTCTGACGCGAAAATCAAATGGTCGGCTGAGACGGCTCCTACTTCAGCCGCGAGCTCAGCCCCTCCGATTTGAGAGAGCTCATCGGCGTGAACCTTCGGCAAGAGGCCGTTCTGCTTTCCGCTCAATAGGATCTTCCTCGCTTGTTCTACGTTAAAGGCCCCTCTTTCGCAAAAAACGTCGCAAAACTCCGCCAACTTAAGGCGGCCGACCTTTGGGAGAACGTCGCTTACGATAAACTCCACGTATTCATCGGGCCTTCCTTCGTACTCAGGCGGGACGACGTGCGCCCCTAAGAAGGTCGGCGTAACGTCGACGAAATGCTCTTCGTTTAAACGCTGCATTGCCTTAAGGCACTTTATCTCGTCCTCCTCGTTAAGACCATATCCGCTTTTCGCTTCAACGGTAGTCGTCCCATGTGTTAACATAACGTTCAACACCTCCTTTCCAGCTTCCACCAGCTCGTTCACGCTAGCTTTACGCGTCTCTCGAACAGTCCTCAATATCCCTCCTCCTCTCCTTAGGATTTCGACGTAATCAACGCCCTCTATCATCATCTCGAATTCATCCTCCCTCGAGCCAGCGAAGACAAGGTGGGTATGAGGGTCGACGAAGCCGGGCATGACGACCTTTCCATCGGCTTCAATCACCACGTCAGCTGTGAACCTCGCCTTAACATCGTCCGTCCTTTCGACGGCAACTAACCTTCCGGCGCGAACGGCGACCGCTCCCCTCTTTATCACGCCCAGATCCCTCATTCGATCGCCAGCGAGCGGCCTTTCGCCTCCTCCCCTCAAAGTTACGACTTCGTTCGCTCCTTCGACGATTAAGTCGACTTCCTCCTTCATCATCACTGCCTCCTTCCTTCCATGGCCTCCCTAACGGCTAGCTCTAGAACTCGGCCTTCGACGATGTTGTCGACCTTTAGATAGTAGCCGACGACGTCGATAAGGGCCTTTAACGGAATCATGCCGCAAAACTCGGATCCAACGATCGGCACGTTGTAACGCTTCGCTTCAATCCTCACGAGCTCGAAAACCCTGTAGAGGGGGGTTCTTTCGAAGTCGAGGATGCTCATGCCGATTTGAGTTATGCCTCTTTCAGGGATCGAAGCTGCCATGGCCTTGACGTTCGAAAGCCCTCCTTTCTTAACGTGAAGCGCCTTCGCTATCCTCTTAGCTATCGATAAATCCGACGTGCCGAGGTTGACGTTAAAGCCTACTAAAAGCTTACGGGCTCCTACAGCCGTCGCACCTGCCGTTAAATGAGGCTCCGGCGGGCCGAAGTCGGGCTCCCTCCCCGGCTCCTTCATCATTTGGCGAAGCCCTTCGTACTCACCCTTTCGAATCCAATCGAGGTCCTTCCTCTCCGGCCTCGTCGCGGCCTCTCCGTAAAGGTAAACTGGAACGTTACATCTTTCGGCGAACTCCTTACCTAACTCCTTAGCCAACCTTACGCATTCATCCATCGTAACCCCTTCGATGGGGATGAACGGGATTACGTCGACGGCTCCGATCCGAGGGTGTTGCCCTTTGTGCTTATTCATGTCGATGAGCTCCACGGCTTTAACGGCTGCGTTAAGAGCAGCCCTTAGAACCGGCTCCTTACGGCCGACGAACGTTACGACGAGCCTGTTATAGTAGCTATCGTAAGTGTGGTCCAAGATGTGCACGCCGTTGACCTCGCGTATTTTCTCGAGGATCGTTTCCACAACGGCTTTGTCAGACGTGCTGAAGTTCGGGACGCATTCCACGACTTCCATCGGCCGTCCCCTAAGCTCGAAATGGCCTTGCCTACTTAGCGCTTCCCTTACTTAAGCGAGGAGGCTTAGTCATCGCCTGAGTATCCTCAAGGGGAATAGAAACCCTTAAGCCACGGCTAATTAACTCATTCCTTAGATTTTCGATTTGCTCCTTTGGGCTTTTCTCACCAGCGTCAGCTACTAACATTAAAGTCTTAGCATAACGTACGTAACCTCTAAGCGTAGCTACGTAATCAGGAATCCCATATCTTCCACGTGAGAACGCCAAGTAGGTCCTAACCTCTCTAAGGAGTCTGAGAGATCCACATACAAACTCTATTACTTCCTTATCATCACGACCTTCGCAGATTATTATAGCCTCGAACTTAAGTCTCTCTAACAGTTGAGTGATTGACATAAAGATCAAAAGATATCGATATATCTTACATCAATACCTAGGTCTTCTAGGACTTCTACATCTACCTTCTTAAGCTGGCGAACGTAGATGCTTCCGTCTGGATCTCGTTCGAGGTGAAAGGCTCTAGCCTCCAACTCCGGCTGATCGAGCAGGATCTTCATGAACTCTGCGTTATGTGTACTTACGATCGCTTGATGGCCAGCCTTAACCAGCTCTGCCAAAAGGGCGCTAAGTTCGCGTTGAACGGCAGGATGTAAATGGGTTTCCGGCTCTTCAAGCAAGAGCACGGTCGGGCCAGGGGTTAACGATGATACGAGCCCTATCGCGAAGATCGTCTTTGCTCCATCGCTAAGATCCTCTAAATACAACCGCTGGCCGTCTACGACCGCGATAACATCTACGCCCCTCCCGACCTTCGACGGGACGCCAGTGAAGCGATCGACCTTTCGGTCGTAAACACTTGAAATTAAGGAGGCGAAGTAGTCGTCTAACGCTCTCTCTACGACCTCCCTCCAATGAGCGTAAATCACTTCAGCCTTAAACGTTTCTACATCCAGAAGTTCAGCTATCAAAGGCTTCGTCGTAGTAAGGTCGCGCAGGATCAGGTTGTCCCCGCAGCCCAAGCTAAGTTTGGCTTGAAATAAAAGCCCAGGGCCTTCAAGGCTCAATAGACAATCCCCTTTGTAATAATGAAGGAGTTGTTTCGCGGCTGTGGATTCTCTCCTACGACATAGGTATTCATTTATCGAAGTACGATGCGCTACATCAGATGGTAGCGAAAGGATGGGATGATGCCCCGGAAGCACATGGTACTTTTCATGGTCCCCCTCTATTACCTTAGGATCAACTGATGATGCTAAGTACGGTGATGTTGGTAAACGCGATAATCCTGATGCGAGGTAGACGGCTTCGAGCGCTGATGACTTACATGATAGCTCGACGAGAAAGCCTGCTCTTCAGAGCGGGATGAATCGTCAAAAGGCTTATAAAAGATGAATTGGCTTAGCGCATCAAGCGAGTCGCTCATGAAGGCCGAGAAAACCATCAAGGCAAAAATCCTTGAGCTTCGCAAAGGGAAAGAAGAGCTTCTGAGGCAGGAATACGAAAGCTTTCAACGATACATGCGCGGGGAAAAGGCCACTCCATTATATTCAGCCACTAAACAACAGGCGGATAGGCTCCTTAAGAGGCTGAAAGGCAAGGTTAAGCCGAACAAGGAGTATCCGTTAATCCTCAGAAGGGATGTTTATCGAGCAAACACCAAGCTCACGCCTTACTGGCTTAAGATCCCAATCCATGGCGTTAAAGGCGGGATAAATGTTCCGATCAAAACTCACGAGCCTATAACCGACGATATGGTCTGTAGGGAGGCTAAAATCATCAAAAAGGACGACGAATGGTTCGTCTACATCACGGTCGAGAAAGAGGTCGAGGAGAGAAACCCTAAATCGGTCTTAGCCGTAGACATAGGCATCCGATGGATAGCTACAACCGTGAGCTCGAACGATCCTAAGCCGAAGTTCTATGGAAAAGAGCTTAGAAGGGTCAAGGGGCACTTCTTCTACCTGCGAAGGTCTTTAGCGTTGAAGAAGGCATACAGAGCCATTAAGAGAATTGGGGATAAAGAAGGGAGGGTCGTTAACGATATACTGCATAAGATAAGCAGGACGGTAGTTAACCAAGCGCTGAAGAACGACTCCGCGATCATCCTCGGAAAGCTTAAAGGAATAAGGAAGCGCAATGGAGGCCGAAAGTTCAATAGAAAGCTCAACGGATTCCCATATTATAAGCTAACCCAGTTCATAGAGTACAAGGCAAGATGGCTTGGGATCAGGGTCATTAGAATAAGCGAGAGGAATACGTCAAGGCTATGCCATAGGTGCGGACGCAAAGGGACGCGGGTCGGAAGCTTCTTCGAATGCCCTAACTGCGGCTACTCCTGTAACGCCGACTACAACGGAGCTATGAACATTCTAAGGCGGGGCATGGGCTACATGTCCATGCCAGGGGCCGCTTTGACACAGCCCGAACTCGGCATGATGAAGCCTTAAGGCTGAAAAACCGAGAATCTCCTCACTTTAGTGAGGAGAGTGTCAACGCTACCGCATCGACCCATTAGGACGTTAATGGCCTTTAGATCCTTTAGTTCACAGCGCTTTATCCCACGGAATCCTTGTATAATGATGTTCGTTATTATCGGTTGGCTCAAGTTGACTCGCTTACTTAGTATTTCAACGCTAAATTTTAATTTTACTTAAGCTCAGGGCTTCATGATTTCGGAAGCGTTCCTTAAGTTTAGCCGAATTGCGCGTTGGATTATGGAGAAGACGGTAAGCTTAAAGCTCATGGCGCGTACTCCTATGCGGTGAGGCCTTCGACGGTGGAGTTTGAAGCTCCTTCTTGGGATCAAATTTACGAGATGCTTTTGAACTTGGCCGAAAAGGTCCGAAGGGATGGCTTTAAGCCTGACGTTATCGTCGGCATCTCAAGGGGAGGATGGCCTCCTGCTCGCGTCCTTTCAGACCTTTTGGAGAACCCGGAGCTTGCTAACGTTAAAGTGGAGTTTTACTTAGGAGTAGCGGAGACGAAGGGGGAGCCTGTTATCACTCAGCCTGTGTCAACGGATGTAAGGGGCAAAAGGGTTCTCGTTGTAGATGATGTAGCTGACACGGGTAAGAGCTTAAGCTTAGTTAAGTCGAATTTATTAGAATTAGGGTCTTTAGAAGTGAAAGTCGCAACGCTATATTATAAGCCTTGGAGTATATTTAAGCCTGATTATTATGAGAAGGAAACTCGAAAGTGGGTGATATTCCCTTGGGAGAGGATGGAGACCGTTCGTAATGTACTTATGAAGTATAAGGAAAGAGGTAAGGGTGTTGATGAGGTTAAGGATGTGCTTATAAAATCTGGAATGAGCCAAGAACTCGTTGAAAGGTTCATACGAAAGGTCCTTGAGGATTTGAAGTAATATGATCCTTAAGCAGCTTGAGGGCTTTGAGAAGTACGTAGCTATCTTAGGCTTAAGGGGCGTTAAGATAGATAACGTCGAAGGCTTCATCGATGAGGTGAATAAAAGGTTACGGAACGTCGTCGTTCAATTCTTTAACGCGAGGCTCGTGGCAGGTTGGGAGCATCTTTACTTCGCGGCGTTAAACGCGTTAACTGCGTTTAAGAATAAGTCGAACGTTTCGAAGAGCTTAGCGATGGAAGCGCTACTTTACGCATCAGCTCAACATCAGATAAAGAAGGCCTTAGAGCTTTTTGGGATAAAGCCTCATACGACGGACGTAGCCGTCCTCATTTTAGCTGAGGAGCTTAAGGGCGTAAACGAAGCCATAGGGGCGATCCTCGAATTGACTTCAGCTCAAGAGGACGACGTAGTCCTAAAGCTGACTGAGGAGAAGTTCGACGTTATGAAGAGGGCCTTCGGCATCTCCGATTTAGAACTGAAGGTTAGGTTAAGCAGGGGGATCTTAAAGGAGGACGCGTTAAAGGACTTAGTGATCGAGCATATGGCCTTATTAATAACTCAATTATAATCTAGATTCACGCGTCCATAGCTGAACTCATCACGTGATAATCTAAATTCGAACTTTAAGAAATTCAGCGTAAGTCTTAGGTAGCCTTTAAGATGAAAAGAGCTGCATGAACATGTAAGCTGTGAAAAGCCTTTAAAGAGTTCCTAGGGGAGGCCCCAGAGGCTTATGGAGTGGATTTCTCGATAGGGCTAGGTTTTAAAGAGGCTCGATGTAGAAGCCTATGGAAAGGCTAGAGGAAGGTTTATTTCTGAAGCTAGGAGGATGGCGGCATTAGGCTTAGCTTTCATAGTTTCCCGTAAGGATTAGGGTCTTAATTGAGGCTTAGAAGATGATGGAGAAACATCATGTTTACGTAGCAGATGCTCTATAGATGGCTTCAGTTAGAATTCTCTCCTTCAAGAGCTAATCCTACCATAATTTAGCTTAAGCTTCAAATTATGCTAATAAGGTCACGGTGTACGAGGCAATATTATATGTATTTCCTTAAGCTTTCCTCCCTCCATTATGCTCTTCATCCTTCCCTCTAGCGTCCTAGCCATTACTAGGAGCTTTATTATGCCGTAAAAGTCTCCAGCGGAAGCGATTAAGTGCATCATATAGAGCATGAAGAGTTGGAGGGCAAGCGCCGTATTAACTAAGGTCGTAGACATCAGCAGAAGGGCTATGGAGATAGCTTGAGGCATGAGCGCTATAGCTATATATTGCTTTATGCTCATTTCATCATAAATAACCATTATCGCTAAAGGTACCTTAAATGCCTTGATGAGCTTCAACTTTAAGATGTTCACCTTAAAAGCCTTCATTAAGGTTATATGGATCATCTCATGTAAAACCACTAACCCCAACGCGGCTAGAAAGAAGGGAACTAACGGAACGATGATTATTAGTTCCCTTCCGTCTACGATATAAGCATTGAAGTCTATGATGCGAGTGCGTATGAAGCTGATGAGCTCTAGCTGGAAATGTGTTGTAAACAAGAGGAATAACATCAAACAGGCTATCCAAAAAGCATCCTTAAACCCAAGCTTAAAGGTTAAAGTTCTATAAGCCACGTTAATATCGGCTAACGATTTCAATATATAGTTTTCGACGTAATATTAGTTAAGCTAAGGCCTATGAATCGTTTTAATATTTCATACGCCTGAATATGTATCAACAGGCCGTACTCCTCATGCCTCAAATAAGTAACCCTTTAACGAAGCCAGCCGTAACGTAGGCGTAAACCTCAGATCTTTCGAAGCCTTAAGCTATGTCATGAGCCGTGGATCCGCTCCCTTGAAAGTCGTTAAAGGCCTTTTAGAAGCCTTTCTCCCTCGTCACGGATAATACATCGTCGGGCTTAATTAACGAGATGCCCGTGATGCTACCTACGACCTCCACGAGCAATATCCTATCGGGCTTCGTCAAATCCACCTTCCTCTCGATGTTCGATGCGGCGGCCTCTATTATGTCCCGAGTCGATAAGCTCGTGTAACGCTTCTCGACGGTAACGCGAAACGTCTCATCCTTGCCGATCCGACCGCCCATTTCCGTCGCGACCCTTTCGATTTCGTTCAAATCAGTCGGCACGACCTTTTCGATCGGGATGATCCTTATCGAGTAACGGAACTCGTAAGGCCTTTCCCTTAGGACGTCCCTGAACCTCTTGATGACCTCGAACGGGTCTAACGACGTCTTAGCGGCGATCAACCCGGCTACGTTCGTTCGATCGACGATAGCCGCTTCATCGCCAACCTCCTTAAGGAGGTACCATATCTCAGAGCAAGCGTTATCCTCATCCCCTCTGGCCGTTGTGATGAGCAGCTTAAAGTCCTTTAGGACCAAGCCCCCTCTCTTAACGTTACGATCTTGAGCGATAAAAGTAGTTCGGTACGACTACCTTAAGGAAGCTACTTGCTTCAGCTGGGGAGAGTGCGTGTTTTTCACCTTCCTTCTCGGGAAACAGCCGTATGGGCACTCCGCGTGCGAACGAAACGCCCGGAAGCTGAACCCATTGAGATGATGAAGAAGGCTACCCTCGCTTAAGGATCAAGCTGGCTTGCTCTAGGCTGGCTTAGGCGATGTGTCCCTTGAAAATCCTTATAGTCGTATGCCTAAAGCCATCGTACGACATGTCCATAAATGAGGCGTTCAAGGCATTAGCTTACGCCCGTGAGGAATACCGAATGTTCGAGGGGAAACGCGACCCTTTATTGCTTAGGGATGGATCCGAAAATCGCTGAGCTAGGAATTGACGATAAATTTTACGCAAGAGCGTACAAGTTGCACGTACTAGGCTTTCATGAAGGCATTTTAGATTCGAGCGACGTTGAGGAGGAGCTTAAGAAAGCCGAGGAATACATAAAAACCTTAGAGGCTCTTATAAGCAGTACCTCAACAAGTAAAGGAGCTCACTAATGTAAGGAGGATGGGATTTTATTTCAAGGGCCGATTCTACGCCATACTTAACCATCTTGGAAAAGCCGTTAGTGATGAAAAGGCATCTCATGAGCACTTATAAGCAAGGCTTGCAAGGGAGATAAGGCTAAAGATGATATTTTGGAGGCCATGGGCTTCCGTGAAGAGGCCTTAGATTGGTGGGAAGAGGCTAAGCATAACTTAAGACAAGCGAAGAAGAACTTCGAGATCGAAGAGTACAGCGTAGCGGCATTCCTCTGCCATCAAGCATCCGAGAAGGCTTTGAAGGCCCTCTATATCGTTAAAAGGCGAAGGCTTCCGCCGATGGGCTACGACTTGGTTAAGCTAGGAATGGCCTTGGAGGTCGGCGAGCT
>WUQV01000031.1 GCA_009889585.1 Candidatus Bathyarchaeota archaeon
GCTCGAAGGAGTTAAGGAGCCTTGGGAGCTTAAGGACCTCGTCATCTCGTTAAGGGATAAGTACGTAGAAGCTCGTTACTTAGCGAGGATAGAGGAGGAGCTCAAGAGGATAAGGGAGAGCGTAGAAGTTAAGGAGGTTAAAGCCCCTCTTTTAGTTCAAGAGCGAAAGGAAAAGAAACGCGAAGATAAAATGGAAGGCTGACGAGCTTAATTTAAACCGAGCTATCACTTGACTTCGGATATAAGCTCGACTTCACGAAGAAAGTTCAACATCGAAGTTATATGATCCTTACTTATATCGCCTCCGAACTCCGCCCTTAACTTATTAATCAACTCAGTAGTTGAAATAGGCTTATCTAACAACATAGGCAAAGCGTTCATAAGGACCGTATGATAATACTTCTTCTCCTCTAATAACTCTTTAAGCCATGCAACCTTCTCCTCTCCAAACCTCCTTATTAGCCATCGAAGCTGCACTGGTCCCTTAAAATTTCTAACATAACGCTTCTCCTCTGCTTCAACTTCACTCTTCACATATTCCATTCTTAGTAAGGAAGCTAATTCTTTACTTATCATTTGAACAGCTGAAGAAAAGCTCTCACATAGATATATTTTCCGTAACTCATACACATCCTTAGTTTTACTCATTAAAGCTTCGCCTAACTCCTCATTAAGTAAGCTCATAAAGTAATGATAAACGTATCCCTTTAACTCTGGGTACCTTTCTATCGACGCGGACTTATACGCCGCAGCGCCAGCAGCTACGGCAATCATCCTTAACGCCGTCGGATCCACTTTGTCCACCGTATCTTGATCGCTATGATAGAACCTATCGGGCCATTGGTTCACCATAAACGCTGGCACTCCAAAGTCAAGATAGATATCATGATCGCTTCCGCATTCGTATCCAATCGAACTGAACCTTATCGAAAGCGCCTTCCTCGGGCTGCTGAACGGCGATATCGTCGAGAAGGCCTTTTTCAACTCATAATGAAGGACGGCTTCAACGTAACTAGTGGCGAAGTGAGGCGCCCTTATGAGCATTAACGTCGAGCCAGTAAGCTCTTGCCTTTCGCCTATCATATCGAGGTTTATCGCCGCGATAGCCCTTCTTCCTTCGTTCAAGAGGAAGGCTATCGAGCCGTAGTACTCTGGGTACCAACAGAAGCTAATGCTTCGAACGGGTTTATCGAGCTTCCCTTCGTTTAAGGCCCTTTTCATCGAGAGCGCTAACTCCATGAGCCCGGCCGAGCCGCTTGCGTTATCGTTCGCAGTGCCGCCTGGGTGACAGTAATGGGCTATTAAATCCAACTTCTCCTCACTATTCCCCTCGATGATGGCTTCGACCACCTTCATCTCCGCCTTTTCCCTATAGCAAGCGTCAACCTTCGCCTTCAACACAACATCCTTCCCCCTTTCCAACGAACTTAAGATCTCGCCCGCCGTCTTCCGAGAGATGCTTAAAGCCACCGCCTTAGCATCCTTCGCTTCCTCCTCATTCAAGAAAAGCCCAAGGTAAGGCACGGCTTCCTCCGGACCTTCCCTTTTGTAGAGCAAGATCCCAACGGCGCCCTTCTTCGAAGCCATTTTGTAAACGGAGTAAGGGCCTCCGTACGCTATGACTAACTTGCCTTCGACCGCCTTGCCCTCGTAATCCCTTTCGCCTTCGCCTTTGCCTACGTTAACCACCGAAGCCTCCATTTCGCCCCTTGGGCTATGCGTTACGACCAAGGTCTTCGATCGAACGAAGTTGTGAAGGAGCTTTTCCTCGGGCTTAAGCATGAAGAGCTCAGCTGAACGAACGTCCCATCCAACCGGGGCTTCTAAAAGCCCGTAATCTCTCGCATAAGGATAAGAGTGGCCCTTTACGTTCAAACCGCCTTCGTGAAGCACCTTCGTGATGTAGTCGGAGGCTAGCTCTAAGCCTGACGAGCCTTGAATTCGGTGATAACTCGATAACGCCACGAGGAAGCTTATGCACTCCGACTCTGAGAACTCCGATGAAATGGCTTGATACGGATCCACAAATGCTATGATCGAGGTCAAGCGCTTATTAACTTTATCGTCGCCACGTTAGCCGTTCGGAAACCTTTTCCTAAAGGAGCCCTTTAACGATGATGAAAAGCGCCATGGAGTACCATCCGAAGTTCTCGATGGCGATACCTGCTTCGATCGTATCAGACGTGCCCCACCTTCGCGAGAAGACGGCGAAGGTCGGGACGATAGCTCGCGCGGCTGCCATCTTCCGAGTGGATGAAATCATAATCTTTCCAGATCGACCTGACGTAGATCAAAGCGATGAAATCAAGTTCGTCGAGACCATTCTCTCTTACATGGAAACCCCTCAGTACTTAAGGAGGAGGTTATTCGACATCAGGCCGGAGTTACGTTACGTAGGGATCTTACCCCCTCTTCGCACTCCGCATCATCCATCGCCCGAGGCGACGAAGAAGTTGAAGGCCGGGGACTTTCGCGAGGCAGTCGTAACCTCCTTAACGAAGGATGGATCGTGGGTTGACGTAGGCTTAGATCGAGAGGCCTTCCTTCGCGGCGTCAAGCTACGTCTTAACGAGCGTTTAACGGTGAAGGTTACCAAGGTCGGTAAGGAGCTAGAGGTCGCGTTAGCGAGCAAGGACGAGATCAAGGCCTATTGGGGTTATTGCGTCACGATCTCTAAGGTACCACTCGGACGGCTGTTAAGATCGCGCCCTTGGGATCTGACGATAGCCGCGTCTAGGCACGGAAGCGCTTTCATGGAGGTAAAGGACGCCTTGGTGGAGCGCTTAAGAAGAGCGAGGACGAAGTTCATCGCCTTCGGCGCTCCGGACAAAGGTATGTACGAGATATTCGCTCAAGAGGGCTTGAACTTGAACGAAGTTGTGGACTTCGTCGTAAACACGATCCCTGGGCAAGGGACTGAAACCGTTCGAACGGAGGAGGCGATTTACGCTACATTAGCTATCCTTAACTTATTCGCATCGAGTTAAGCGAGATGGCTCCAACCATAGAAGACATAGTTGAGAAGGCGAAAAAGTTTAATGCAGTTATAGTTCTCGGAGAATTGAATGGTGTATGAAGCAAAGCGAGAGGTAGACTGTTGAACCGTACAGTCCGTCATTTCCTACTATCGCTTAACATGGATGATGACCTATAATGCATCGTGGTAGGGTATAGCTCTCCATAAGCTTAGAGAAGACGGCACCTCCAAGATATGTTATGAATTTGGAAACGTTGGAAGGCTCAGCTTAAGGCTTCATTCTCTGCCTGCCTATGGCTTAAAATATAACGCCGATCTAAACGGAGCCATAAACCTCCCTTAGCTTGTCCTAGTGGGCATTTAATAAGGTAAGCGTTGCTTTAGCTCAGTTCATGAGGTAGCATTAGTGCTCGCTACCAAAAGCTTATATGTGGGTACATATTATACCCACACAGGCAAGAATTTGAGGGTAATAGTTGTCGAAAAACGCGGGAGGATCACGCTGCCCTCAGAGATCAGGAGGGCCCTTGGGATAAAAGAGGGTACGATGCTAGAGGCCGCTATCGAGGGGGGCAAGATCGTGCTTAGGCTCGCGAGGAGGGCCTCAGCCAAGGACCTCTTAGGGATCGCTGGAACGGAGCGCGTCGATTTAAGAGAAGTTGAGCAAGCGTTAGGGTATGGGCGCGATTAGGCGGTTCGTAGATTCAAACGTTTTCATATACCTTATGCTTAAAGATCCTGATTATAGCTCTACAGCCCTAAATATACTCCTGAGGTTTGAGGAAGGCGTTGAAATCGGCTATACATCTACGTTTGTTCTAAGCCAAGTCTTGGCCCATTTAATTAGAAGGGGTAGAATAGAGGCCGTTGAAAAACTCTACGACTACCTTGAGGGCGCACTAATAGTAGTCGTAGAAACTCTGCGGGACGATTTTGATAATGCAAGGAAGCTTAAAAGAGGCCTCGGACTTCCTTGGGAGCTATGGGACGATCTTGTGATAGCATCTCAAATGATCAGGTATAACATCAGAGAAATATACTCAAACGACTCGGACTTTGACTTGATAAAGGATATCAAGAGAATCTTTAAGTAATTTAGAGTTCGAACTCGATTACGCTATGAACAAATGCCTCTTTACGTCAAAATAATTATGTCCGAAAAGGTGTTGAGTACAACTTAAAATGGTTTAAGGGCGCCCTTTTACGTAATCGTTGGCCACGCCCTCCTTAGGTATGCTTGAGGGAAAGCCTCATGTATTAGACGTGGCCGTAAGAGGAGCCTCTAGCGACTAAGTTGACCTCTTCATCCGACATCGAAAGACCTCTAAAGTCTTACGTGAGCGCTGCGTACATGCCCTTGCTGCCCTCTCAACTACCGTGTACTTAAAAATGACCTTACTTAAAAGATGATCGCGCCAATATCATTCAACATGATCCCGATCTTAGCAGGCTATAACCTTCCGCACTCAACTAATAATCCTCAACGAGATTTCCAAGAAATACGGTGAGGTTACTACGCAGAAGGTTCTAACTCAGGTTATTAGCTTTTTATAAACCACAAAGTCTTATCCTTTTGATCAACTAATCTCACTCCTAACCTATTTAGCTCAAATCTTATCCAATCAGCAATCTCCCAATCCTTAGCTAGCCTGCGCCTTCTCCTAACTTCTATTATCAACTCTATTAATTTCCCCACTAGCCCTTCGATTTTAGCAGCTTCTAAAACTTCTCCTTCGGCTACTCCGAAAACTCTAGAGAAAGACTTTAAGAAGCTAAAACCATAAGCAAGTAGAGGATAATTCTTGCCCTCCATGATAGCTTTATTCATTATAGTAAGAATAGAGAACAAATAAGGCATAGCTTTCATAGCATTGAAATCTTCCTCTAAGCTCTTGAAGAATCTCTCAACTTCTTTCTGTAGCACCTTAAGTTCTCTAATCTCTTCTTCGTTTAATTTACTTGGAACTTCCATCTCCCTTAAGAGGCCCTTAGTGAGCCTAATTGTATTAAGTATTCTAGCATAATTTTTAGAGGCTTGATCCAACCCTTCATAAGTGAAATCTAAAGGGCTTCTATAATGAGTACTCAACATATAAAGCCTAATGACATCAGCATCATATTTTTCTAGCACATCCTTAGCTATAATAATATTTCCCAAGCTCTTGCTCATCTTCTCCCCACCTACAGTTAAATATCCAATATGAATCCAATACTTAACCCAAGGCCTCTTTCCAAAAGCACATTCGCTTTGAGCTACTTCATTCTCATGATGAGGAAATATTAAATCCCTTCCCCCTCCATGTATATCAAATTGTTCTCCTAAGTACTTGCTACTCATAACTGAGCATTCTATATGCCAACCAGGTCTTCCAGGCCCCCAAGGAGAATCCCAATAAGGCTCTTTAGGTTTGGCCTTCTTCCATAAAGCGAAGTCATAAGGCCTTTTCTTTTCCATTAAAAACTCTAATTCTTGCTCCCATTCCTCTTCCTTTGTAGCTCCAGATAGAGCTCCATAGTAAGGGAACTTATCCACTTCAAAATATACACTTCCTCCACTTTCATAAGCATAACTTCTTTCCATTAATGATGAAATGAACTTCACTATATCCTCTATATGATCTGAAACCTTAGGCATTACATGAGGACTTAAAACATTAAGTTTATTCATAACCTCTACATATTCCTTAATATAAGTTTCAGTGAGTTCTTTCCAATACATGCCTTTCTCTAGGGCCCTGTTTATTATCTTGTCATCTACGTCAGTAATATTAGAAATGTGGAATACCTCATATCCTTTGAACTCTAAGTACCTCCTAATGAAGTCAAAATTTACAATTGTTCTTACATGCCCTACATGAGTATGATCATAAGGAGTAGGGCCACATACGTACATTTTGACTTCAGGCGGAGATAAAGGAATGAATTCTTCCAAGCTCTTCGAAAGCGTATTATAAACCTTGAGCATAATTCTCACACCATTTATCCATTAAAATGCCTCCATCGATAAAAAGCATTAACAACGAATCCATCGGTAACTTCAAATTTCCATGTATCATATTCACGCTTGCGATGATCGTATGTGATGCTTAAGAGCATTGCTTCTTACGTCCTCAAGCTCCTTGGAAGGCTCTGCCGGCTTATTTATCTTTTGGTTTTCAGTAGCTAGCCGCTCATGGTTAAGGCGTGAAAGACGGCAGGGGCGCTTTTATCTTAAGCACTTAAAGTTTTCCGATAGCCTGAGGAGTTAGTTAACGCTTAGCTGCTCCTCATTACTTCTTCTTCCTCACGTGCATCATTTAAGGTTTTTCATGCGTACTCTTAAAGTCATAGCTTAAGGTTAATAGCTTAAGATTCGTAGGAAGGACGGCGGCGTATACAGCTTCAACTGTGACGCGGCTTTTAATTAAAGGCCTTATAAGGGAGAAGGGCATAATACCGCTGGAAAGGCTTGGTATGAAAGAGGATGTATTCAATAGGATTATTCTATTTACGTTTCAAGAGATAGCTTATCAAGCCGTCGATTTCTAGCTCCAAGAGGTTAATAGAAGGATTTAAAGTTGGTTTTAGTAAAAGTTGAGGATGTTTAAATAACTGAGCCTTAAATGAAGCTTAAATGAAGCGATCATCAAGGGGTTAAGGAGGCTCGAAGACGTTAGGTCGCCTAATCGCCTAAATTAAGGCCTTTTTTAAGCCCTCTGGATTAATCGATCCGAATTGAAGCGCCCTACCTGTCGCTAGATTATGGGCAGTTATCAGACCTATTGTGAAGAATGCGGGATCCAACTTTGACCAATTGAAATTAACCCCTTTTAACACTTCATAAGAAGGCTTTCCATAATACGGCGAGACCGTAGCCGGCGCCTTCTTTAAGAGCTCTATTAACTTATCTTCATCCTTGAAGTCAACGACGTAACATGCCCTCCCTCCGTAAATTAACGAGTCCTCCTGCCTTCCTAACGTCACGTTTTCATCTGGATGAAGCGGCATCACAGGGGCTTCTCCAACGGCGCTTACGACTTTCTTAACGTCAAAGCCAAGGTAATCTAACCTATAAAGGCCAGTTTCAGCCACCCTGCCGGCTACTTGAACGGAGCCAGCTATCGAGTTGACAGTCGTCAAGACGAGGTGAACGTCCTCAGGCCTTACGTTACACGCGCGGCTTACCTCTAAGGCGACTTCATCGGTTGGGGGAGTTTTCGCCTCTAGGAGGAGCACGGCTTTGTCGTATTCCTCCTTATAGCCTATTTTCTCAAAGACCTTCTTCGGCTTGAGCGCTAACGCCCTAGCAGGCCCGGATCCCATCCCGAAGAAATCCTTAACCTTAACGCTCCAACCGGCGAGCTGACAACCGAGAAGCGCGACGGCTGGGTGGTCGGTTCTCACGACGACCGTCGGCAGCAAAAGCCCATCGTAATCGGATACGATTAACGAAGCGCTTCCGAGGCCGCCTATGGCGATCTCGATTAACTTTAAGCCGATTTCGTAACCTCCTTTTGCCTCCAACCCTGTGTCGACGACCGTAGCGCCGCTCGACAAACGGCTTACTTTCACATTGTAATACTCAGAATTCCCCAATAGCTCTCGGACGATTCTAAGCGCCCTTTCGTTAACGCTGACCATCGCCACTCCCCGCGGCATTGCTTCATGAAGCGTACGTGGATTTATATTCATAATATTTTCCTCTAAAGCGCCTTTATTTCGCCTGTTTCAAAAATTTCCACGGGAACACCGTCAATCTCTTTAAGAATTCCTTTTGCCAAGCTCTCCGTCAGCTTAATTACATTAATAACAATCTTAGCATCATCCTCTTTACCGCCTTCGAAACTGCTACGCTTTAAATAAGTTTAAATATTTCCTCGGCCATAATGAAAAAGTATGGAAAGAATGTTAAAGATTGGAGATTTTGCACGAATTTTGAACGTAGATCGTCATACCGTGCTACTTTGGATTAAACAGGGGAGGATCAAAGCGATTAAACTACCTAGCGGCAGGTATAGAATTCCTGAGAGCGAGGTTAAAAGAATCCTAGGCGAATACTATGCTCGCTAAGTTGGTTAAGGCGTATTCGATTCAACATCGATTCGACGCTGCCGAGCTGGTCGATTCCTACCATTCCGTCCTCACGAGCGTGCTTAACGACGTTTGGAACTCCATCCGGTGGAAACGAGAAGGGAAGCGATTGATCCCTTACCTTAGGGGCGACAATCAGTTCAAGAAATCGCTTAGGAATTTCTATCTGATCGGATGGAAGTACTCCAAGCATTATGTTGACTCCGCGATTAAGCAGGCCTATTCCATCTTGAGCTCGTGGCGCAAGCTCTATTTGAAGGGCAAGGCAAGCAGGGATAGGCCAGCGCTAAAGCGTAAGTTCGTAAGGATCAAGGGCACGCTTTTCAGCTATCGTAATGGCGTAATCAAGATCTCGATCAAGCCTCATCAAGAATCGGTTAGCATAGACCTCAAGCGGGCGTGGTTCTGGGAACGATAAAGGGGTTGAAGCTAGGCGAGTTGATCCTCAAGCCCGACCAGCTGGTCATAACGGCAATAAAGGAGGCGGAATTGAAACTTCATGATCCAATCGCATGGGATATTAACTTGCTGAGCATGGACGGATTCGACGGCGCTGGTTATTACAGCATCGATCTTAAGCCTATCTACACTATCCATAGAACCTACGAGTTGATCAGATCCAATATTCAGCATCTACCTCAAAAAACTAGGAAGCGGTTAGATCGGAAGTATAGGCGGAGGGAAAAGAATCGGGTAAAAGATCAGCTGCATAAGATTTCCAAAAGACTCGCCGACAAATCCCATATCTTCGAGTATCTGAGCGGGATCAAGGATCGTGTTGCTAGAACCAAATCCAAAGCCAGGAATAGGCAGAACTCTAAACATAACTACCGAATGCTCCAAAAATACGTTGAATATAAATCCGCTTGGAATTGCCTCATGACGATTTACGTCGACCCTAAGAACACGTCCAAAACCTGCTCCAAATGCGGGTTTACGAGCAAAGACCCAAGCAGGAGCAGGACGTTTAAATGTAAGAGGTGCGGGCTTGTTATGAATAGGCAGCAAAACGCTGCCCGAAACATTTGGAACGCGTTCCTTAAGATGAAGGGAGTTGGGTTCCCCCTGAACGGAGCCAAGCTCTATGATAAACCTGCGATGAACCCAGAGCAGGTTGAGGGCGGTGAGGCTCAAGGGTTAAGTTCAATACGTATCAATACTTAACTCAGAACCCTATCCCTACGCCTACGACCTCAGGTATGGCCATAAGCTCTGCGACGTACTTTTTCTTTACTTCCACAGCCTTACTCAGGTTTGCCATCGAAACTAAGAAAGGGTCCATCATTTTAATCTTTTAAAGTTTTCTGTTAGAAAATGCTAGGTACCTATAGCCGAAGGTCCGTTCCTCATCGGGCATGTACAACCAGCCCCTACCAGAGGATCCCTCCCTCCTCATATCTGGGGTGAGTCTCGAAGATCGTGAGTCAATAGCAACGAAATCATTGGTGAAGGCGCTCATCTTCTTTAACAGCTTTGCCAATTAGTTAAATCCTCTCGAAGAGCTCTTTTGGGTCTTAAGGAACTTAACGAGCGATGTTATAATAATTCGTTAAAGGCGTGCTTGGTCTAATAAGATCATTAATTCAGCGATCCTCTCCTTAGCCTCACGTAATACCGATTCCCTATCACTCCCAATGGCGATTGCGCTGCAGACAGGATCCCCTTCATCAAGGATTATGCCGGGGGTCGATACGTCCCTAACGTACTTTAACGCCCTCAAGTCAGGTAGCTTAAGCGAATGCGAAGCGTAAACGATGAACCTGCCGACGAACTTAATGGGGTTTATGCGGACTTTCTTAACCCCTTCAATAAACGACATTACGTGTAGCTTCACTATGTTAACATTATATGCGCCTTCAATACATTCCAAACTACCTTGGAACCTTGGATTTACCTCTACAAAGTAAGGTGTACCATCCTTCACTATGAAGTCAACGCCATTCGAACCCTTTAGACCTAATCCCTTTGTAATAGCGTTAACATACTCTGATACTTCATCATATAGCTTCTCCCATCCTTCTAGTGGAGTAACGTTACCACAATAGCTAAATCTACCTGGAGCATTCAACCATGAAGTTCCAATTAGCTGTTCATTAATCGATAATAGCAACGCTTCCTCTCCATCTACTATGAACGAAGCACTAGCGTCAAGCCCTTGTACATACTCTTGAACTATGAGTCCCCCCTCATCTTCTTTAAACCTTCGCTTCACATCACCAACTTCATATGCAATTCTCTTGCCCCATCCTCCACTCCCCCTTAACGGCTTAAGGACTACTGGAAAGCCTATCTCACGCGCTGCCTCACACGCTTCTTCCTCAGAGCTCACCACCTTCGTAAGCGGATGAGGTATCCCAAGCCTCTTAAATGAGAGGAAGAGGTACCTCCAATCCCTAGCCCTCGTTATAGCCTCAGGCGAATTCCCTAACACATTTACCATCCTTCCGATCTCCTTCCAAAATTCTGGATCGTCGTCAAATCCAGATCCGATTAACGCGAATTCGACATCAGGGTGCCTTTCCAATAGGGCACGAACGCCTTCGATGAACGTCTCCCGTTCCACTCCGATACGTTCAAGCCTTTCTCCAGGCTCTTGTTTAAGCGCTGAACGAACCTCTAAGCATAACTCCCTTAGATCTAAATCGCCCCAATAATCAAAGCATATAACGTCATAACCAGCGTTAACAGCTGACTCAACGATGGGCCTTGAGTTAAACCCGATGACGAGGATTTTGCTCATTGCTCCTTTAGCTTTAAGAATTGTTCGAAATAACGCGGGCCATAACTCAACGTAATTTGAAAGAAGGGGGAGGAACCTTTCTCAACTCTTTCCAACCTTCCTCTTACTAAGCCGACTTCATCACGTTGAAGTTGACCTCGAAACTCCTCCATAAACGATATAATCCGCTCGACCTCTACGCCCCTCCTATCCGCTTCAAGCATCTCAACTTCATAAACTGAGGGCATGAAGTAGGCATTAGAATCGTCAATTACCCTTACAATCGCTGTAATCCAATCAAGCTCCTTTATCATGCTTATCCCCAAGTATTCGTTTATAACTTCCTCATACCTTTTCACAGGTTCAAACTCAACCTTCACTTTCCTTCTAAGCCCCTTATGCTTGTAAATACCGTAAATCAACTTCCTCCTTTGATGTCTCCAGCATTCCTCTTCGCTATATCCTTGAAAGCGCCATAAACGAGCTCCATCGCGAGGCCGCTCTTCGAACTCGTTCGTAAGCACCTCTCCTTCATCGTAAAGGTCCTTTAGCAACTTCAAAAGCTCCTTCAACCGATCGCGTCCATAGATTATTAAGTCCAAGTCGCTATAATCAGGGTGATGAAATCCATGCAATAAGGAGCCGAAGACGCCGAAGTCGTCAGGCCTAAGGCTCGATTGAGAGGTTAAAAGGTCTAATAAGTCGAAAAGGGCTTCTGTTAAGCGATCCTTAGGCCCTTGGAAGAGAAGCTCCTTTAACCTTTCGTCAGGCCTTCGAAGCTCGATTATTTGATCAAGGCTTAATCCAACCAGCTTCCTATCGAGGGCTTCAACGTGGATTACGTATTGAGGGAAGCGCTTTTGAACGAACTTAATCCCTTCGTCGAAGTTGAACTTATAATACGTGGCGAATCGACCCTCCCTTCTCGCCCTAGGGTTAGTTGAGCAATATAACGACTCAGGGGCATATTCCACATCGCAAATACATGCATACTCAGGGTGATCGTAACCTAGCACCCTAAAGATGATGCCTTCCTTTGATACTGGAGCATCTCTATCCCTCCATAGCATCATCTTTCACTCCTCTTTAAAATTCGCATGTATGCATTAGGAACCTCAGCTGCCCCGATTACAATCCTATTGTAAAGGCTATCACCATCAGCATTTCTCACTTCCTCAACCTTTCCACACACTTCGATTAAATCTCCCTCTTCTGCTACATCAGAAAATAGCCCTTCATATGAGATAACTTCCTTTGCATTAACATCCCCATCAATTACCCTAATATGATAAATAGCAGGCAAAAACATCGACTCCGATGCATCTTCAACTTCCGCCTTTACCTTAGATATCGCCTTAGTAATGTAAAGATAATTACCGTATTCTTCAGCGATTTCTTCATCCCTTCTAATTGGATGAATAGAGAACCTCCTCCCTTTGAACACGCCATAATTCCACCTTCTCATTAAGATATCTAGCAACTCATTAAAATTGAGGTGAAAAACTTTTAACCTTTCAGCAGATTTAGCCAATATATCATTTAAAGGCCTTTTCACAATCGTGCCATCCTTTAAGGCTTCTCGTAATAGCTCCTTAACCCTTCGTGCCTCTTTTAACCCATATATCGTTAAATCGATATCAGAAAAACTAGGGTTATGTAAACCGATTAAAATCGAGCCAGTAACACCGAAGGAATCAACGCTTACACCAGAGCTAAGATGAAGGAAGTTCACGAGGTTTAACATATCCTCCTCAAGTGGATCCTCAAAGCCTCTCTTTTTAATATCCCTTAGCCGCTCCTCCGGCCTATAGTATTCTTCAACAAACCTTATCGGTACCATTGACATCGTAATGCTTCTCACAGGGCAAAAGCGCATGTAATGAGGATATTTCTCCTTTAGCAAATCAAACGTTTCTACGACCTTACTTACATGATAATATGATAACGCCCTTTCATAACGCTTCAACCTTCCCCATATGCCTTTCTCAGATGGAACGTATTTAAGATAGGCGGTGTACGCGTCTTGAGGATGTAGGTATCCAACGAGGCAAAAGAACAAGCCCTCTACCGTCCTTACGTAATCGCGATCCTTCGGCTTCCTCATTTGAACAGCCATTTGCTCTCATCCATGTTTAAGGGTTTTGCAGTTTCACATCCTTCGTCGATTAACTCGCTTAACCCTTTAACGATTACCACAGGGATTCGTTCATCGGCCTGCCCTATTAGAAGCTCCGCCGCTGAAGCCAACTCATCGGCAACGGCTATATTCTTAACGCGAAGTACGTATCCCTTCGTATCCTTTCGCCCCCTGTAATCCTTAAACGGCTTGACGGAGGATAAGCCTATTGCTACGTCGACTTGGCCCTCCCTTAAGGGCCTTCCGAACGTATCTGAGATTATAACGCCCACCCTTTTGCCGCTGAGCCGCTTTATGCCCTCCCTTATCCTTCGAGCCGATCCATCAGGATTAAGTGGTAAAAGGCTGACTACCTCTTCCGAGCCAGCTACGTTAGAGCGATCGACGCCTGCGTTCGCGCAGACGAGCCCTATCTTCATCCTTACGATCAAATGGCCTTCGCAAGCCTTGAGCACCTCCTCAGCCTCCCTTAAGATGGCCTCCACAAGCCGAGGATCCTTTTTGACGACATTCGAGAGGGATGACGCCCTTTCGGATGGCTCAATCGATCGAAGGTCTACGATTCGCCCCTCCGCCTTTGAGACGAGCTTTTGCGTCACGACGAGGATATCGCCATCCTCTATTTCCACGCCTTCTCTTCTAATTGCCTCAAGCAAGAGGGTGGTTAAATCGTCCCCCTCCTTAACATCCGGCATGGTCTCCAGCCCTATTAACGTAACCTTCTTCGCCACGGGTATGATGATGTAAAAAGCAGAAATAGGCTTTTCACTTAATTGTTACTCCTTTAGCGGTTTTTCTTTTCCGAATGCCTCGTCGCAAAGCCTCACTTCATCGGCTTGATTAGATTAATGTTGTAACGTCACGAGACGAAGTACGGCCTTACGCTTCGAAGATCAGCACCGAGGTAGCTCTGGCTTCCTTAAGCCACAGGGTGACCGTTTATGAGGGCTTCCCCTTAAGGTAGCTTTAAGTTACGCTCAGATTGACTGATGCTCTTTAATCAAGGAATCTTATGCGTATTTTGGCCTACGACCATGGGCTTAACTTAATAAGAGGGCTTAAGCCTTCAAACTTATGTCGTCTATTAAATGTCGATGGAGATGGAAGGGCCGTTATACTATATTATGCCCGATTTGTTGGATTTGTCAAAGGAGGCAAGAGTGTAAGGGTTGTAGAAAATGAGCTAGATAGGGGTTAGCTAATGTTGGATGAAGATCTCATCAACTTATTCAAAGGCCTTAGGGAGGCTTTATACGAAAGCGTTAAAAGGAATTTAGCGGAAGGCCTTTTGCTCTCAGGAGGTTTAGATACGTCAATCATAGCTTACTTAGCCTCTAAGCTAATTAAGCCTAAGGCCTTCACTGTTGCTCTAAAGGATGCCTTCGCTCCGGACGTATATTACGCGAAGTTGATGGCGAGCTTCTTAGGCCTAAATCACTTCATCTATTACTTCGATGGAAAGGAGCTTTATGAAGCTATATCAAAAGTAATCGAGGTGATGAAATCCTTTGATCCTATGGAGGTTCGTAATAGCATAGTCGTTTACGTAGGCTTAAAAAGGGCTAAAGGAGAAGGTTTAAGCTCCGTTATGACTGGAGATGGATCTGATGAGCTTTTCGCAGGTTATAGCTTTCTCTTTAAGTTGAAGAAAGAAGATCTATCACTAGAGCTTCAAAGGCTTTGGAGTTTCATGGAATTTTCTTCTATATGCTTAAGTAAGGCCTTAGGTATAAGCGTTAAACTTCCATATTTAGATGAAGAGTTTAAGGAATTTGCGATTGGAATAGAGCCGAGCTTAAAGGTTAAGGAGGAAAAAGGTCGAATATGGGGGAAGTGGATCTTGCGTAAGGCCTTCGAAGGACTTTTGCCAGAGGAAATAATATGGAGGGATAAAGCTCCAATAGAAGTTGGCTCTGGCACAAGTACTCTTACAAACATTTTTAATTCTATGATCTCCGATTTAGAATTCGAAGAGAAGAGGAAGGAATATTTTGAGCAGGATAAAGTCTCTATTAGGGATAAAGAGCAACTTTTCTATTATGAAATATATAGATCTAAAATAGGTGTTCCTAAGCCAAGAGGATTAAGAGGCAAAATATGTCCTAAGTGTAATTCAGATGTTGCAGAAAGAGCAAGCTATTGTAGGACTTGTGGAGCTTATCCAATTTGAGGAATATTTATAAGGGTGCCAAGAATGCACAATTTAAACTTCATGTTTATAAGCAATTATGCTTAAGTGTTATGATAGCGATTCAATTGCTTGAGAAGGAGCGCGTATTGCATTACTTATCGGAGGCGAAGAAGTTCTATCGAGCAGCCGTGGAAGAGTTCAGCTGATGGAAGAAAGAGCTCAAGGACGAAATAATCAGGGATGTCGCTGAGAAGGCTTGGAACGCCGTCCTTCAAGCTACGAACGCTCCCTTAACGGCCGGAGGCGTTGAGGGGGGAAATGATGAAAAGCCGCAGGGAGCGAAGGCTGGCCCTGGCTGAGTTAGAGCTAAAGGATCGAGACGTAAGGGAGAAGGGCCTTAGGGATAGGTTCGGCGCTAGGGAGTACCATCTACACGTGCTCTGCTTTTATGAGGGCGAATATACACCTAAGATAATCGAGGAAGAGCTTGAGAAGGTTCATCGATACGTCGAGGATGTGAGGGCCCTCATTTAACAGCTTTTACACACCCTAGTTCGTCCATTAACGTTAAGCAGGAGGCGGAGCATCGTGGTTAAGGCTAAGGTAGCCTCTTAATGCTTGAATTGCGAAGAGTAGTTGAGCCGAGCGAGATACGTTATACTCACTCCTAAGGATGAAAAAAGGACTTTGGTGAGAGGATACTAGCGGTAGAAGAAGCAATGGGTATTAAAGGCCCTCTTGTTAAGAGGGTTGAGCAATTCTTCAAAGATGGCTCAAGTTTGGGTTATAGATACAGTCTTGAGCAAAGAAACCCCTCGGTGAGAGGATGATCTGTGGATGCAGGCCGTCTTACGTCGTAAGCCATGAGACCTCGCAGCCCATTTCATCGACGATTGCCCTCGCCTCCTCAGCGATTCTTACGTTGCTAGTTCCAGCTGCAGGAACGTAGAGGAGAAAGAATTTCGTTTTATTCTAACTTTCGATGATGCCAGAAATATTTATAAATCTGACTTTATAAGACATAAGCTTGTCATCGCGATGAAAGCTAAGGTTGGTAAAAAACGCGTGTTAGTGATACCTAAAAAAATCGCTGAAAGAGTTGGGATTAACGAGGGAACTATTGTTGAGCTTAAAGAGGAAGGGAACAAAATAATCATAGAACCATTACGTGATGCTGTTTGGCTTTCCATCTATGGGGAGAAAATAACTAAGGTAACGTTAAAAGAGCTAGAGGAAGAAAGTTTTGAACAGCAAAAGAAATACCTTGAAAAATAAGCTTAATGTTTTAGTTGATACTAGTTTCCTACTGCCAGCTTTAGGTTTAGCAGTTGAAGAGGAAGTTTTAAGGGCAGTAAAACAGTTCCATAAGCATAAAATTCACTATTTAGAAGTGAGCCTTTTAGAGGTTTTATGGAAAATTGCTAAGATTATGCAGCTTAATAAATTGGATAGGGTTAAAAATGGAATAGAAGCGATTAGAGAAACTTACATCTTAGTGCATCCTCCTTCAGACTCATTCGTATACGCTATAAAGCTTTATCATGATGGTCACAAGGATTACATCGATAATCTACTCTACTCAACTTCTTTAAGCTTGAGGTTAGCTTTTCTTACAAACGACTTAGAGCTTATCGGCTTTTTGAAAGGAAGACGACTAACAACCGAGAATATTTTAATCCCATTAAGTCTAAAGAAGATCGAGATGGCTATGCTAGCCGATCCTACTAACAGCTCTCAAGCAACCAATGGAGATCAACACTCACTAGGGATGATGCGGAACGTTAATAAATCTTGAGCTTCAGCTTACTTACTAACCTGAAAGTTGCTATCGAGGTTTTTCAGATCGTCACGTTCGCATCGCCTCACTTCCCGCGAGGGCCCTTGATCACGACCTAGGGGCTGGGAACTGTGAGGGTCACTGTGGGCTTTGCTGCATCAACTAGAAGGGATCAGAATTCATAGCATGTATTCAACATGTTAGACGAGGGGCTGCTAAAATTAGTTAAGATTTTCTGAGTCAGGTTTTCACTACTTCGGTTTTCGAATCAGTAGGCTCTTTGCCCTTAGACTTAACCGTGTCAGAAATATACACATGGACGGGCCAGAAGGGCATTCCGCTCCATACTTTCGATTAACGACACTGACCCATCTAAATTCTCGCCGTACGTTAAGCCTCTAGATTACGCTTGAGCTCAGCGATTAAATGGAGAAGGCGTTTAGGACAACCCTTGTTCCCCTTCCTTAGGAAACTCGCAACCTTCCAGCCATATAGCAGCTAGAACTTCGAAATCCGGAGGCGTCAAACCCCTTTCAATTATCACGTCCAATACGGCGGGTAGCTCAGAGTCTACAGCCCTTTGCAAGGCAGGTTTAATCTGAGAGGGTTCAACAACCCTTTCGCCATAGCAATTCATAGCTTGAGCGATCTTATCGTATCGAATATCGCTAAAGTCAACTCCGACGTACCTCTTCGAATAAATAAGCGTCTGCCCAGATTTTATCATCCCCCAACAACAATCGTTAGCGACTACGAATACAACGGGCACCTTCAGGCGACTTGCAGTCTCCAATTCTTGAATGTTAAAGCCAAACGATCCATCTCCAGTAATGCAATAAACTTGTTTCGAAGGAGCAGCAAGCTTAGCTGCGATGGCATACGGAATGCCCGCTCCGAGATGACCTGAATCTCCAGATGCACAACTCAAGTAAGTATTCGGCTCATATACTCTATTAAGGTAGAGACACCAAACAGTAGTATTTCCACCATCAACTACAGCAATAGCATCCCTAGGGAAGAACTCCCTCACCTCCCTCACTAATCGTAATGGATGAATTGGCACGTTGTCTGATCGAGACAATTCCTCAAACCTTTCTAACCAGAGCTTTTCTATTCGCTTATACTCTTGAAGAGAAGGGTTCTCCTCCCTCCGCGGAGTATATTTCTTGATTGCTTCCGAAAGGGCGCGAAGCGTAGATTTCGCGTCTCCAATTATTCCAATGTCAACTGGACGATTAAGTCCAATCATATCGCCACAAATGTCTATTTGAATGAATTTCTGCTGAGAAGGATCGCCCCAAGCTGGCGGTCGACCCCACATTTCTAAGTCTCCAAGGCGACCTCCAACTAGAAGCACTACGTCCGCCTCCACTTGAGCGGCAAGAGCTCCCGACCCGGGGCTGGCCGGAATTAGACAAAGGGGATGATCCTCTGGAATCGCGCTCCTACCGCTCATCGAGGTCGTTACTGGCGCTTGTAGATACTCAGCAAGCTCGATGAGCTCGTTAGAGGCTCCTGACCTTAGAACGCCGCCGCCAGCGTGAATGAGGGGTAATTTAGCCTTCGCAAGCATCATAGCTGCTCGCTCTATCAACGAAGGATCTCCAATTGGGCGTTCTATCGCCCTATAGCTTGAGGGAGGGGTGATTTTAACGTCTTCTTCATCTCCCGTCTGAAATAGAACGTCCGAAGGGAAATCGAGGTGAACTGGGCCGGGTTTTCCAGAAGTAGCGATCCGAAAAGCTTGTTGAGCGAGTTCCGGGATGCGGCTCCAGCGAGAGACAACGGCATTCCATTTAGTGACGGCCTTGAAAAGGGAAAGTTGATCCAGGCCTTGTTGAGAACCGTGGTCCGGGTATGAGCGCCACGTCTGGTTCTGAGCAGTAATCACGATCATGGGGATGCTGTCCGCGAAGGCTGGATAGACCCCTCCGATAAGGTTTACAGCCCCTGGGCCAACCGTCCCGAGACAGACCCCGGGCTCACCCGTAACTCGTGCCCAAGCATCCGCCATATGGGCTGCTGCAGCCTCGTGCCGCGTCGTGATGAACTCTATACGTTTATCCTTGTAAATGGCGTCTAGAAGCGGGTATAATTGGTCTCCAGGCACGCCGAAGACGTAACGCACGTTTTCTTGGACGAGACAACGTTTTAGAACTTCGCCACCGGTTAAACGAGCCACATGAATCCTTTTATAAATTTTGTAACTTCTCACTTATAAATAAGTGCTGCTGGCTTTAAACGAGTAGAATACGCCAAGATTTTTGCTAGCGCTCTAAATCTTTGATGACTTACTCCGCTTCCAAACCAAAACGTCTTTAAGGCTTTCCTTCATGCTTAGCACGTACTGCTTTTCCGAAATCGCTAGATACCTTCTAACCAATCCTTAAAAATGCTCTTTTTAGGTAATTTATGGTATGTTTCGTAGAGGCTTCGTGAGAAGCCGTTTTGCGCGCATATTTGCCTATATATTTCAGCCGTTTTAGTTAACGTTCTCTCGTACGTTTTGTCTATGTCTACATCGATCAAGGCGAAGAATGGTCTGTACTCATATCCCCATTCATAACCGTGTAAGAAAGACCACCATAGGTAAGCGAATAGATTTACGCCATCCTCATTTATGGCGTCATACGTCTGCTTCAAATGATCAAGCATATACTTGATCTTCATCTCATCATCCCTCGTAGGAAAACCGTTCTCTATTATTGCAATGGGCTTATGATATCTCTCATGAAAGTCCTTTAAGTAATATCTAAGCCCTTCGGGATAAATTTCAGCTTTTGTAGGTATGCCTTCCTTTGAAATGTACGTCTTCACATAGTAGTTAATACCGATATAGTCCACTTCATCTTTTAGTGCGTCAGGAATTGAGTAAACCATTAAATCCTTAGCCATCTTGCACGTTTGTAGGTTGATAGGATCCGATGGATCCTCAGGAAAGAATGTCGACACAAAGTGTGAAAACCCCACCATGGCTTTGCTTTTATTTTTATGGATGACATTGCAACCTTCAGCTAATGCTTCGGTTAAGTTGCTATGACATGTTAAAAACTCGTTCATATCAGTATGACAAGGTGGAAGCCCTATTTCCCCCATCATATATGATAAATAGGCGTAAATTGCAGGTTCATTGATTACTACGTAGTAGTCTATGTAGTCGCCGAACTCTGAGCTGACGAAGTCTACGTAGGAAACGAACTTTTCAATCGTCTTCTTAGAAAGCCAACCGCCATAATCGTGAATCCATGGAGGATTAGTGAAATGATGCAATGTAACGAAGGTTTTAACGTTCGTCTGCCTTAGAGCGGTAAAGTAATTGTGGTAGAACTTTAAGGCTTCCTTATCGATGAAGCCCTCCTTTGGTTCGATTCTCGCCCATTCAATCCCCGTTCTAAACGCATTCAACCCC